>JBBRRN010000173.1:0-7426 GCA_038200685.1 Nitrospirales bacterium | reverse complement strand
TAACGTCATCACGCGATTGCAGGAGGATCTCGCCAAGCACGAGCAGTTCTTCACGGACGTGTTCGACTCGGCGATCCTCTACGAGGGCGAGCATGCTCTGCTCTGGCTCATCGAAGCATTGAATGGCGAACGGGACATCGCCTCCGTACCCAACTTGATCTATCGCGATGCCTCAGGCATTCACCGGAATTCCGAAGTCTACACCGAAAAGACGACTGCGCTGCCTTTGCCGGACTTCGATGGAATGCCGTTGGACCAGTACTTCGTGCCGGAGCTGATCATTCCCTACCTGGCGACGCGCGGCTGCTATTGGGGACGCTGCACGTTCTGCGACCATGGCCAGGGCTACTTCGATCAGTATCGGGGCGTGCCGGTGCAACAAGTCGTCGAACAGATTAAGGCGTTGCGGGACAAGTATCAGTGCCGCCATTTTCTCTTCTCCGACGAATCCTATCCGCCGGCGCTGTTCAAGAAGGTCTCGCAGTTGCTGGTCGATCAAAACGTCGGGATCAAGTGGACGACGTTGATCCGGTTTGAAGAAACGCTCCAAGACCAGGAGACCTGGGATCTCGCGGCGAAGGCCGGCTGTTGCACCCTCTATTATGGGATGGAGTCGGCGAGCGAGCGAGTGCTGAACCTCATGGACAAGCATGCCAAGAAGAGCGTGATCCAACGCAACCTCCATATGGCGGCGAAGTCGGGGATTTGGAACCATGTGATGGCCTTCTATGGATTCCCCGGCGAAACGCTCGATGAAGCATTGGAAACCCGCCAGTTCGTCCTCGAGAACCAGCCGGTGATTCACTCGATGGAGCTGTTCTACTTCGTGGCGTATCGCCATACGCCGATGGTGCGCAATCCTGAGAAGTTCGGCATTACGATCCACAAGCAACCGGACTACGATCTGCCGCTGGACTATTACTACACGTTGAACGATCCGAGCACCCTCTCATGCATGGACGCGATGCAGATGTGCGAAGAATTCTATAAGAACGATTTTCATCCCTGGGCTGTGCGGGTGAACTCGCGCGAACATGTCTTCCTCTATATCTCGAAATTCGGGACGAACCAGTTGCCTCAGATCTACGCGCAGCAGACGCAGGCCGTCGGATCGTCGGAAGGCGTGTCAGGATTGATCACTTGGCCGGTTGCGAAGAATGGAAGCGAAGATGGGACGGAAGGGATGGCACGAGTAGTTTCTCATGGGCGATCCGGATGATGCGGATGATGAAAAAGACCTCCCACGTCGTTCTCAGCTCGTCAAAATCCTCAACGTACCCCAGAGGGTACGCCTCCGGTTTTGACTCGCCTGCGGCCTAGTTGGATGCCTTTTTGATCATCCGTGGGAAATCTCGACAATCCACTTCAGGATGGATGCTGATCAGTCGACGATTCTTCGGGCACTAGTACAGCAGAGAGTAGCGCGTGCGCGGCTTCGATGAGTGTGGTCATCTCTTCGGCCTTCTTGTAGGCCTGCATGTATTGCTTGGGGTTGTTGGTGAGATTCGAGTAGCGGGTTGGGTTCCAGGTATGTAGCAGCGCTCGTCTGGTCTCGGTGAGGGTTTCTGGAGTGACAGGGAGGGTGAGCCCCAGGATCTCCAGCGCGTGATTGACGTCGTCTTGACTCACATCGGTCATGGGGCGAGTCTGGCAAAGCGGATGGACGCCTGTCAATCAGTGCACAGCATGTTGAAAAGGCCTGCCCGGGATGTTCGTAGATCGTGTAGATACCCCGCGGGCCACGCATCGAGAGGCCTGAATGTCTGACCGACGGTCTCTGAAGTTTTATCAAGCCGACGTCTTTACCGGGCAGCCGTTCGGCGGTAATCCGATTGCCGTGTTTCCCGACGCGCACGGTCTTGCCGACTATCAATTGCAACGGATTGCCCGGGAGATGAATCTCTCCGAGACCGTGTTCGTGTTGCCTCCGACAGACCAGGCTGCAGTCGTGCGCCTCAGGATTTTTACCCCGACACAGGAGATTCCATTTGCCGGCCATCCGGTGCTCGGAACATTTTTTGTGTTGGCCCAGCTCGGGTTGATCGCCGTGACCGATGGGGTCACCCGCGTGATGCAGGAATGCAATATCGGTCTCTTTCCCGTCGAACTGCACGCAGAAGAAGGGGAGCTGACCCGTGTGGTCATGACGCAGCCGAAACCGGAATTCCTCGGGCCTGTGGACGCGATTGAAGATGTGTATAAGATTGCCGGCGCATTGGGGTTGCCAAAATATGCGATCACCGACATGAAGTGGCCGATCGAGGTGGTGTCCACCGGACTTCCAGTCTTGATTGTGCCGCTGCGCACCCTTACGGCTGTCCGTTCGATCCATCTGAATGCGTCAGCTATCGTGGATGTGTGCAGTCAGTTTGGCGCGAATGGTGTCATGGCTTTTACGACTGTGACCGTCGAACCCTCTGCGACGGTCCATGCGCGTATGTTCGCTCCTTCGATTGGGATTCTTGAAGATCCTGCAACTGGGAGTGCGAGTGGCGCGTTAGGAGCGTATCTGGTGCAGAATGGCGTAGTAGATGTGGCTCCCACGACAGAGATCGTGGTTGAGCAGGGCTATGAGATCGAGCGCCCGTCGCAAATTTTCGTGCGGGTCGAATCGGATGACGATATTATTCAAACGGTCAAGGTGGGGGGGCAGTGTGTCATGGTGGTCGAAGGGACCCTCACCTTTTAGCAGGATGATGAAAACGCCATCTAACGGCGTTCTCGGTTCGTCAAAATCCTCAACGTACCCCTGTGGGTACGTTGAGGATTTTGACTCGCCTGCGGCCTTGTTATATGACGCTTTGATCATCCTGCTCAGAGAAAAGAAATAAGGTCGGGGATATTATCAGCCACGCATTATGGAGAAATGACATTCGATGAAAGCGGTACTCTTTCGGGCGCATGGTGGGCCGGACACACTGTCCTATGAGGATCTACCTGTCCCGACTATCGGGCCAGAGGAGGTGCTGGTTCGTGTCAAGGCCTGTGCCCTGAACCACCTCGATATTTGGATACGACAGGGGAATCCCGCTTATCCGATGCCGCTTCCTCATGTGTCAGGGTCGGATGTGGCGGGAATTGTCGAGCAAGTCGGCACTCAGGCCGAAGGTGTCACCGTGGGGCAACGTGTATTTGTATCGCCGGGGCTTAGCTGCTGGAAATGTGAGCGCTGTTTGGCAGGGCGAGACAATCTGTGCCGTTCATATGGACTGGTCGGCGCCATGACGCACGGCGGCTATGCTGAGTATGTGAGCGTGCCGTTCCGCAATGTGTTGCCGATTCCAGAGAACCTCTCGTTTGAGCAGGCCGCCGCGTTCCCGCTCGTGTCGGTGACTGCGGCGCACATGTTGTTTGCCCTGGCGGGACTCCAACATGGCGAAACCGTCTTGATCATGGGCGCGGGGAGCGGAGTCGGGATGATGGCGGTTCAAATGGCGAAGCTCGCCGGCGCCCGCGTGATGACCACCGTGGGATCTGATGACAAGATCCCCAAAGCCGTGATCTTGGGGGCCGATGCTGTCTTCAACCATGCGAAGGAGAATGTGGCTGAGCGTGTGAAGTTGCTCACCGAGGGCCGCGGCGTCGATGTCGTCATTGAGCATATCGGTCCGGAGGTGTGGGACACCTGCCTCCACTCATTGGGCAAAGGTGGACGCCTGATTACCTGTGGCGCAACGACCGGGGCAGAAGTGAAACTGAATCTTCGGTATGTGTTTTTGCACCAGCTGACGATCAAAGGGTCGTATATGGGCACGCGTGCAGAATTGGTGAAGGCGGCGGAGCTGATGGGGCAGGGGCGACTGATCTCGGTAGTCGATCGTATGTTTCCACTTCAAGAGGCTCGCGCGGCACAGGAACTTATGTTAAGTCGCAAGTTTTTCGGTAAAATCGTATTGGTAGTTTGACGGATGTTGAAAACAGCCTCCAGCGTCGTTCTCAGCTCATCAAAATCCTCAACGTACCCCTGAGGGTACGCCTCCGGTTTTGATTCGCCTGCGGCCTTGCTGGAAGACTGTTTTGAACATCCTGAGCGGGTCACTGTTCGAGTCACGAATGCAGCCGGTGTTTTTTCCAGTCGAAACCGTCGATGAAAGGGGGATGAGCATGTCCACTGTGGCGAAGATCATGAGCAAGCAGCCCAAGACCGTGGGGCCTGCCGTATCGATTGTGAGCGCGGCCAAGAAAATGAAGACTGCGCGGGTGGGGTCGCTGTTTGTGAAGAAGGGGAAGAAGCTGGTCGGGGTCGTCACCGACACGGATATTGTCCGCCGTGCCGTCTCGACCAATAAACCTCTTGGCAAGATGACCGTCGAAAAGATTATGACGTCCCCCATTTGCACAATTGAAGGCAGTCAGACGGTCGATGACGCGCAGGATATGATGGCTGACTTAGGCGTGCGCCATCTTGCTGTGACCCAAGCAGGTGAGATTGTCGGGGTGGTGTCGGTACGGGATGTGCTGATGTTTTATAAGCGGTATGCGCAATCGAAGGTTCCAGCAGAGGCGCCGTATTCTGAACCCAAGATTTTCCAAGACTGAAGGGGCGTGAGACGTAAAACGTGAAAGGTAAAAAGAGGATTGATCGCTTCTCATCACGCGAATTTTGAAAATACCTAAACCGGTTCTAGGCTCTGTCGACATTTCGTGAAAATTACGCGAGAATCTCCTCCTCACACCAGGAGGTTCTCAAGCATTTCCGTCGGGTGGCGACGCGGTACGACAAGACCGCGCTCTCTTCCTGTCCTTCGCCAGCTTGCGGCCAGTTACTTCTGGCTCACATAAATGTCGACAGAACCTAGACTAGCTCCTTATTATTTGTGCCTGTGGCAAAATCGATCATCCTTCGTGCAATTTCGCGTTCGCCCATAATCACAACTTCGGCTCCGTGATGTTTCAGATGTTCCACTTCGGCATCGGAATGGGCACGCACAATCACCTCGATCGATGAATTCAGAGCGCGAGCACGTTCTACGATCTGACCGGATTCGAAGACATTGGGAATCGCGTTGATGAGCAGGCGGGCGTCAGCCGCATTGGCGGACTCCAAGATCCCCGGGACCGCTGCATTTCCAAGAATCGCACTCGCACCTTTCGCACGAAGCCCATCGACGATCTCCGCGTTGTATTCGATGATGACGATGGGCTGATTGGCCTCTCTCAACGCACCATTCACGACCCTCCCCACACGGCCACATCCGACGAGAATGACGTGATTTTTGACCGAGAAGGACGGCTGCGCCGAACGATCAACCGAGGAACTCCGGGACTGAATCCAATCGACTGCCATGAACCAGAGTGGGTTCACGAGAATCGAGAGGATCGCGGCCGCGAGGATCAAGTCGCGTCCTTCAGCCGGCAGCAGTCCCAGCGTGACGCCCAACTCCGCCAACATGAACGCAAACTCCCCGATCTGTGCCAAACTCGCCGAAATGGTGAGCGCCACGCGCTGAGGGTGCCCGAACATCAGGACGATCAGCCAGGCGGCAAACGATTTCCCGATAACAATAATCAAGAATGTCCCGAGGAGGGCCCAGGGTTGGCTGATCAGAATATTCGGGTTGAACAACATGCCGACCGCGACAAAAACAGCACGGCAAAGGCGTCTCGCAAGGGGAGCGTCTCGGTTGCCGCCTTGTGGCCGAGTTCGGACTCGTTGAGGATCAGTCCGGCAAAGAAAGCGCCAAGAGCAAATGAGACGCCGAAAAGCGCGGTCGACCCAAATGCGACACCGAACGCAATGGCCAAGACCGCAAGTGTAAACAGCTCACGCGATCCCGTCTTAGACACCTGGTCAAGCGCCCACGGGATCAGCCGTTTTCCGATGACCAACATGAATGCGACAAACAGGGCGATTTTGCCGAGCGTCACCCCCACTGTCGCCAGGAGTCCCCCGAATTGAGCGACTTCGCCCTTGAGCGCACCGGATACCGACGGCACGACGATCAGCGCCACCACCATCGCGACGTCTTCGACGATCAGCCAGCCCACCGCAATCCGACCTTCTTGCATATCGATCAGGCGACGATCTTCGAGCGCGCGCAGGAGGACGACCATACTGGCTGTGGACAGCGTCAGGCCAAACATCAGGCCGGTGCTGAGCGACCATCCGATTGTGTACGCCAGCCCCCATCCGAGTATCGTAGCGACGACGATCTGAACGATGGCTCCGGGGATGGCGATTTTTCGTACGGACAACAAGTCGCCAATTGAGAAATGCAACCCGACCCCGAACATCAGCAGTATCACGCCGACCTCAGCCAATTCATGCGCCAGTAAGCCGTCGGCGACAAAGCCCGGCGTAAACGGTCCGACCACAATGCCGGCGAGCAGGTAGCCCACGATGGGTGCGATGCGGAGGCGGTTCGCGATGATGCCAAAGATAAAGGCGACCACAAAGCCGCCGACGAGGATAGAGATCAGGGGATAGGCGTTCATCTGAAGAAGTTGGTCATTCGATCACAGAATTCCTGCATGCATTTTGCTTCTGGCCGTTCTCTCATTCCAACCTTGACCGGCGCAATCGACAACAATTGAGGGATGAATCGGTCACCAAGGTAACAGACCTGGTGCGGCTTTCACGATTATCGCTCTGCCGCTATGAACAGCGCTTTACCGATGAACAACGGAAATGTTGTGGCATGGCTTCATGCAGTAACAGGGCTCCGTCGCAAAAGTCTAAGACCACCACGAAGCCTAGTCTTTTTCTTGGACGACGAGGACGTCACACTGTGACCCAACCAAGACGTAGCGTGTCGTGCTTCCAAACAGCAGCTCTTCGATCATGGATTGACCATGCTTGCCGATAACGATCAAGTCCGCCGAGAGATCCTTCTCTTTGGCAAGAATGACGTCAGACACTTTGCCACGCTCAACGGCAAACGAGATTAGGGGCGAATCGCCCCTGATGTCGTGGATCATGGCCTCGATCTTCTTCACCGCTTCCTGTCGTTCTTCTTCGCAGTATTGTCGAATTGCCTCATCCGTGACACCGGTTAGAGAGAGTTTCGATTCGAATGGGACGCGAAACGCGTGCACAATCGTGATACGTGCGTTGGGAGCGATCTGCCTCGCCATTTTCAACGCAGGAGCAGAATAGGGAGAAAAGTCGACCGGTACGATCACATGCTCATACAGGGTCCGCGATGGGCGTTTGACCACGAGCACTGGTCGCTTGCACTTTCCCACCAAGCGCTCTGTCGTTGTGCCGAGGATGAGGTTTTGCACATGGTTCGATCCGCGCACCCTCAAAACCAGCAAATCAGCTTCCTCGGTCACCGAAAGTATCTCATCTAGCACCGGTCCAACCTTGACGCATGCGTTCGTAACCAAGCCCGTCGTCTTGCCGATTGCTGCTGCCATTTCGTTCAGGCTGCGTCTGGCGGCATCAACCAGTTTGTCCTTGGCCTCGGCTCGCGCACTGAAGAGC
>JBBRRN010000172.1:0-7461 GCA_038200685.1 Nitrospirales bacterium | reverse complement strand
TCCTTCGGTCTCTCAGCCTCTTAGGGGTTTTCCTCGTGACTGGGAAAGGACCTGGCCTGTACGATTCCCCTAACGGATACCTGCATCAACATCCGTCGCAGCATATATGAAAGCCATTTGTAATGAAAGGAGCCCTATATGCCAACGAATTCAGATTCGACTTGGGGACTGTGTATGAATTGCCAGTGGTGGCAGATCGAGCCTAAGGCCGCAATTGCGTCGGAGACAGTTGGACTTTGTATTGACGAAAATCTACAGCCCTATCGCCTCAGTATTACGGGAGCAGGAGGATGCAATCGATTTATGAAAGGTGCGCCTGTACAGGGGGAAGGTTCGAGCCGGCAGCCACCAACCGCCGAACCAATGAGTTAGCAGGGAATCCTTCAGCGCCTCCCGTTGCTTGGCGGGTGGGATTGGGCGATGGGAATGATCGATCGCAGCACCGCTGTACTCGGACCTCGGGCCGGCTCGCCAACGCGGAGTTTCCCTACACGCCGGGTCTGGCGTCAGCGTTAGTGAAGAGAACCTGGCAGACCTTCAAGCCACACGATGTATTCCCCAGCTTCAACCTGGGCGATCACTTCCCGGACGTTTCCTTCAACGACCCCTCGGGACGAGTCCGCCTAGCCAACATGAGTGGTGGCTGCTTACACGAAATTGTCCTTATTCATAATGGCGAAATCGATTACTGGCCAAACCTGGGTTATGGGAACTTTGGCAAGCGAGTCACGATGGAAAATGCCCCAGACTCGAAGTCGACTTTGATCCCAAACGTCTCTTCCTGGCCGACTTGAACGGGACCGGTTGTGCGGATCTGGTGTATGTGGATGTTGACCGAGTACATGTCTGGTTTAACCAATCCGGGAATCGGTGGAGTAACAAGGAAACGATTCTGGGTACGCCGATCGTCACCGACGTAGACTCCATACAATTTGCCGATGTGTTTGGAACGGGCACGGCTGCCCTCCTCTGGAGCTACAACTACTCAGCTCAGCCCGAAAGCAAATACAAAGCCCTCGATTTCTGTGGCGGCGTCAAGCCGTACATCCTCAATCCACTCTCCTTGGGTTGAAGGAGTTGCCCTCGCGCCAAGTCATCTGCACGCCGTGGATGAAGATCCATTCAACATTGCCGAGGTGTCAGCAAAACGACCCAGTATACCCCCGCAGATCGGCATGATTAAAGTCGTTCCTGGCAAGCTTATGCTGAATCATGAACGAAAAATTCCAAGCTTCGTGCAATTCAAAGACCCTTGCAACTCATGTCGAACTAGCGATGGCGCGAGGTCCTATAACGTTTCCAACCTTGGCCGAGTTCTTTCACCAACTCCTTCGCACGGATGGCCTCAGTGGGGTACTCTCCCACCATCGCTACATTCCTTGTTGCTAATCCAAGGGAATATCTATGCTCATTGTTCTCAATGTGTGCCCTTACTGCGGGGGCCTAGTTGGAACATTTGTTCCCTCAGTGGTTGTCGTCGTACTGGTAGTGGTCGATGTTGTGCTCTTTGGAGTACTTATTTTATCAAGGGGTTGATTGAGTTGATCACTGCCTGGATCAGTGCTTTGACCACTGGTACGGCCTCTGTTCTGATCACTAGTTTGACCGGCCGCTTGGCCGGCCTGCCCACCCCATCCCCCAACCCTGACTACTCCTGGAACGTTGCGCTCACCAGCCATATCGGCCTTTTCCATCCTGACGGTATATCGGAAGTAGCCAGGATCTCGAAAACAGGCGCTCGCGGTTTCGTTCATGGCCAGTTTGGCCGTGTTGCTGGCCGTCATCAACCCACCGATATTATTCTTGCATGACAACTGGTTGTCCGTCAGAGCGTCCAGAAAGATGACTCGCACAGGGGCGGGCCTTTTATTGACCCACCGAACTTCGTCGCCTGGGCTAACCAATAATTCGGTTACGGACAGGCTATCCCCAATGATGATGTCTTTGACATCCCCACTCCTCGTCACTGTGGGCGTGCCCTGACATCCCAACACAGACAAAACTAACGCCACTCCTAAATATCGGATCGGGGTCATAACACCTCCTTGTTCAGTGAATTTCCATCGGGTGATTATATGGAACACTACACTAAGGATTCAAGTCTCACCTGATAGACAAGGTGACACCCGCCCGTCGTTGTTGCTGGGGCTGAGGGCTTCCGGTTTAGCTCATTGGTCTCACAGCTGACTGCGATGGCGAGTCCTGGAATCTTGCGTTTTTCCTAGTGTGTACCATTCGGTCATTGCCGTAGACTGAAGACCTGCTCCAACCAAGAATCTTTAAGATAATGGCAACGCACCTTTCGGCGTCGAGCCTTTAGCCTTAGAACCTGCAATGCTTCCACCGTTTCTTTCACAATGTTTTTCCATTGTGCTCATCCCACAGTTTCCGCGTGGAGATTTAAGGAGGGTGGGGAGCCCTGGCTGGCGCCGATGGGTATTGCGAGGAAGCGTGTGGGTGGCGAATTACTAAATAATGGCGCAAGTACAGTTTTGCGCGAGACCACAAGTGTGGTACCGTTCAATGCATGCGGGAAATATTTCTCCTCGTCATTCACCTGCTGACTACCTTTGTCAAATTCCTGCGGCCCGGTGGTGTCCGCGCGGTTGCCGCCGAGTCCTTGTTGCTGAAACATCAGTGGCTGATCCGTCATCGCTCCAGCCGACGCGCCCCGACTCTGACCTCCCGCGACCGCTTTCTGCTCAGTCTAACCGCACTCTTCTTGAATCTTCGCCGGATCCCAAAGCTTGCCGTCATCCTCAAGCCTGCGACCCTACTCAAGTTCCATCAGGCGCTGGTGCAGCACAAATACCACCTGCTCTTTTCTTCATCCTCTCGGTGCAAACCCGGCCCCCATGGTCCCTCTCCGGAACTCATCGCCGCCATCGTCGAAATGAAGCGCCGCAATCCCCGCTTCGGTTGTCCGCGCATCGCGCAACAAATCTCCCGTGCATTCGGCCTGGAGATCAACAAGGATGTGGTGCGCCGTGTGCTCGCCATGCATTTCCGTCCGGAGTCAGGCCATCACGGCCCGTCATGGTTGACCTTCATCGGCCACATCAAGGACAGCCTCTGGAGCGTCGATCTCTTCCGATGCGAATCGATCCGACTCAAGAGCCACTGGGTGATGGTGGTGATGGACGTGTGTACGCGCCGTATCATCGGATTCAGCGCCGCGCCCGCTGACATTGATGGGGTATCGGTTTGCAGGATGTTCACGCAAGCCATTGCCGGTCCTGCTCCGCCGAAGCATCTGTCCTCCGACAATGATCCGCGGTTCACCTTTCACCGCTGGCGAGCCACCCTGCGCGTGCTCGAAGTCGACGAAATCAAGACCGTGCCCCTGGTCCCGTGCTCGCATCCGTTCGTCGAACGGCTGATCGGGACAATCCGACGGGAGTATCTGGACCACGTACTCTTCTGGAATGTCGACGACCTGACACGGAAGCTCGATCGATTCAGGGCCTATTACAACGAGGATCGCGTGCATCGTTCGCTCCACGCGACTCCGGCGCAAGAGTCCGGCGAACCGCCACCCACCCGCGCTGCACTCGGTCGATATGCCTGGCACCAGCAGTGTCGGGGACTCTTTCACACCCCGATGGCCGCTTGACGAGGAATTCGCCACTCACAGGTGGCTACACAAACAACAATTATCTTGTGTCACGTCTTGCCTCAGGTTCGAGATCAAATAACAGTTTCCCTGAAGACGCGTTTACACTTCAAGGCCCCGCGTCGAGCCAATCTGAGGGCAACGTCTTCAACCTCGGGCTCATGACCGGGTACGATCATCCGATTGGACGATTCACTATCGGCCCACGCGCGGGGTAAACTACAGCAACACCAAGATTGGTGGCTACGGAGAAAACGGTAGTACTGGAGTCGAACTCAAGTATGACGATCAATGGATCACCTCTTTGCAAAGTGTCCTCGGAGTCCAGGGGTCAGCTGCGTTTAGTACCGGCCTCGGGGTCCTTGTTCCACAATTTAATGCGGACTATATTCATGAGTTTGCCAATTCCCAGCGTTTTATCAACGTGCAATTCGCACAAGACAACCGCATCAATCGGACCAAGTTCAGGTTCCAAAACGATGTCCCGGTTCGGAACTACTTCAATCTTGGGACCGGCCTCTTGATGGTCTTGCCGAATGGCTGGCAGCCATTCATGAGCTTTCGGGCGATGGTCGGCAACGAACACTTCAACAATTACGCCGGCACGTTCGGACTACGGATCGAACTTTAGCAGGATGCTGAAAAAGTCGCCCTTCTCGCCCTCCCAACCCTGGCGCGCTGTGACGCGCCCTTTCCCATTAAGCGTTCTCGCGTCGCTCACAAGCTCAACGTATCCGATGAGATTCTCAGAGATCGGAATCTCAAAGGGATTTTCCGTTCGCTAAGATCCATTACAAGGGTGAACGGCCTACACAAAGTGTGGTTTGTCCCTCCTCGCCTCTTCGCTCACTGCGGGCTTGCTGGACGGACTTTTTGAGCATTCTGCGAACCATTCTTACGCTCTCACCATTCGTGAGATTACAGTGTACTTTGTGCATACACTAAGTTTCCAACAGCCTGCTAACCTGAACACACCATTGGAGGGCTTTCTCTGCTCTTTCTGAGGAGAGAGCGAAGACGCTTGCTTTCTCATGGCACAAAGGCGAACATCTTTACCCACTTGGAATGATGCATTGACTCGATGTCACAAGAAATCGTGGGCTGAAGATGGATCGTCAGGGTTTACTCTCTTGGCAAGGGACTGGGCTCACGGACACCGGTCTGGCTCGGCAGACGAATCAAGATGCCTTTGTCGTCGACAATGACCTCGGTCTTTGGATCGTGGCTGACGGCATGGGCGGCCATGCCGGAGGGGGTACAGCAAGTCAGTTAGCCGTGGAGGTTGTCACCAACCACATTGCATCTTCAGCAGCTACTTTCGCTGATTCCCACAACAGAATCGATCAAGCCAATGGACTTCTTGTCTCTGCGGTGGCGGCAGCTGATTCCCTGATTTATGCAAAGGCAGAAACTACGCCAGAGCTCAAGGGAATGGGAACTACCATCGTGATCGGCCTGTTCTTTCCTGGCCCCGAGCCCTCGATGGCACTGGCTCACATCGGCGACAGCCGTGCCTACCTAATCCGTGCCCGGTTAATCCGCGCTCTCACGACCGATCATTCGTTTGTCCCACGGCTGGTCTCAGAAAAGCGCATTTCTCTTGAAGAAGCCAAGACTCATCCACAGCAGAACGTGTTGGTGCGGGCCGTCGGGGTAGAAGACCCTTTACCTCCTGATGTCACCACTCATCCTCTCCAACCGCACGACATCCTGATTCTCTGCACAGATGGATTGACAAAGATGCTCGAAGAGCAGGAGATTCTCGATTACGCGCTGGCTTTTCAGGGCTCTCCCGTGGAAATGTGTCGTCAGTTGATCGATGCTGCAAATTCTCGTGGCGGCAAAGACAACACAACCGTCATTGTCATCGCTCCAACAGCATCAACCGCAGCGCTTCGTCATACAGCAGAATGAGCCACCTGACAGAGTGTTCCCATGATTCGACAAACCCACATCCTTTCGAAGCTCGTGGACATATGAACGAAATGATCCGAAAACTTGTCCCGCAGTTGGATTGTACGCCGTTTGGAGAGGGGCAGGAGAAAGGCTATCGATTCAGTGGGGACGGGTCTTATGGCCCGCTACTTTCTGGTGAAAGTAGTGCCACCAAATGTGGTGTCCCCAACGGGATTAGAGGGGATTTGCCAAAAAGCCCTTCCTCTCTGGGGAATTCCCTTCCATGGGATGGTGGAGGCCGCATGATCGGCTGGAACTCGGCACCATCGGCGCGTCTGGTGCCTAGCGTTATGTGAGGCGCTCAATCGCCGTACAGACTAGAACCTATCTCAAAATTGCTTGTACTGTAACGCGATCAATGAGAGCCAAACGAAATTCAGTAGCCAGACTTCATATTCCCAGAAAAATGAGGTTTTTTGGCTTCCGGGCTGAACGGTACCGCCGACCAAACGACTATACATTCATCAAGACATCGATTTTGAGATAGCTTCTCGCCTCCCGTTCAGGGCTTGTAATCCGTGTGTTCGGAGGGTTTCCCCCCATGTGAGAACTGATGCGTGAACGCGATCACCTGCCAGATCTGCTCTTCTGAGAGGTACGCCTTCCAGGCCTTCATGGTCGTCTTTGGAACCCCTTCCGCCACTCGCCAGAACCAGTAGCCATCTGAGAAACGGCGGGTGTTTTTCTGGTCACGAAGCCCTCCCCCACTTTTTACCGGTTGACCATCCTTATGGCAGCTGCGGCAGCCCTCCGTGCGGTAAATCTGCCTTCCCTCCTCGATGACCTTCGGATCCGTCCACCACCCAGCCGGCATATGCTTGTCGGCATAATCGGCCGGAACTGGGCTTATTGGCATTGGTTCCCCGAGGGAAGCCATCCCTCCTGAAGGAGTCAGGCCAGGATTCTTCGCACACCGGAACCCGCTGTTGAAGTTCCGGTACGACGGTGACTCATAGCTGGGGGATAACGGTAGGTTGAAGTCCCGGCGCGTGGATCGCAGGTGCTCAGGAGCGAGGTCCCACGAGCCGCCCCGCAACACTCTGTATTTACCATTTTCCGGTCCCTTCGGATTCTGCTGCGGGCTGGCCGTGTAATAGTCCTGGTCATACCAGTCGCTTACCCATTCCCAGACATTCCCCGCCAGATCATAGATCCCATAGGGGCTCTTGCCGTCTTTCAATTGCCCCACCGGGGCCAGCGCGGTATGGTTGTCCCACTTCTCCTTCCCATAGTTCGCCCGGAGCGGATCCGGTGGATCATTGCCCCATGGATAGATACGCTCATCTGTTCCCCGGGCCGCCTTCTCCCATTCCGCTTCCGTCGGGAGCCGCTTGTCGGCCCACTCGCAATAGGTGCTCGCATCCGACCAGTCGACGTTCACGACCGGGCGCTTCTGATGGGGCGGCTGGTCCATGGTTGTCCACATCGGCGGCCCGTTCACGCCCCTCGCCTCCAGAAACTTTGCATACTGCCCGACCGTCACTTCATACTTGTCGAGGTAATAGGCATCGAGAGAGACCTGATGGACGGGCTTTTCATCGTCACCACCGTCCTTGCTCCCCATGGTAAATTCCCCCGCCGGCACGAGCACCATCGGTGCCCCATCTTTACCGGTGATCTCCTGCTGCTCCGCCTGCGCCGGGCCTGCGACCCACGCGACGAACGTGACGGCCATCAGCAAATCGAGAACGCACAGCCCCACCCGTCCGCTCTGCCTCACCCTCATGCTTCTGCACCTTTCCGATTACTCATCGGTCACCCCACCGTAAACCGAGTACTGGCACCCTCAATACCTCAAGCGCACCGTCGCCTGTCCCTCGGTTACATCGACCGTCTTTCAATCCGGTGGACACTGGGTTAAGCCACTGCGTCCTTGCTTTGTACTTGGCCGG
>JBBRRN010000171.1:0-7554 GCA_038200685.1 Nitrospirales bacterium | reverse complement strand
TCGGCAGGCTGTCAAGCTCCTTCAGTCGGCTCCTCTATTCACGATGCAAATGGCCGGATCTCTCGAAGAGTCTGTGTATAACCGTGTCGGAAACACCGCGATAGGATTGGCAATTCATCGCACCGTCCCAGCAACGACAATAGACATCTAGTATTTGGTGTTTCTGTTGGGTTTAACCCTTAGGACCACCATATATTGTGGTGAGGCTACAGTGAGATCAATGCCTAAATTCTAGGCAAAGACGTTCTTGGGGTAAGGAAATGTGCTCTATTTCGATGGTAGAACGATCTTATGAACAGGCTTATCCACAGAAGTTGGGGAAAGAGTTTGTGAAAATTTCTCTTGACCTTTCTCTACACATTTCTCGACCCTCCATGACGTCGATCGAGATAGTCGGACAACGTACACGACACCCGGGATAGGAACCAGCACGATGGCTCGGCGCCTACAACAACGCGAGGCTCAGGCAGGAGGACTAGCCTGATCTCGGCACCAGATGCACGGCGCCGGCTTTGATCGCTGCCGTCACGACGGAACCTACTTCGAGGCCGAGTTCTTCTCTGGCTCCTCTCGTAATCACCGCCCGCAGGGAAAATCCGCAATCGACTGTGACCGTCACCAATACGCCTTGCGGCAGTACCTCGGTCACATGGCCGGACAGGTGACTACGCGCACTCGTGATGCCGCTCCCCGCATGCCCAAGCAGCACATCTTCTGCACGAATGCAGACATACTACGCTGAGCCGCCCACGTCTGCGCCCAGGCCCTTCAGCGTCGCCCCGTTCACCGACACGGTCGCCAACCCATTGTCGTTCGCGACCACGTGCCCCTGGACGACAGTCTCGATACCGACGATCTTCGCAACCTCCGCATTGGCCGGCCGAGAGAACACCTCTTGCGGAGAACCGACTTGGAAGACTTGACCCGCGTTCATCACCGCAATGATATCTCCCAGTGTGAGGGCTTCGGCCCAGTCGTGCGTGACCACGTAAGCAATGCGCGCAGTTCGCCATAGAGCATCGCGTGTGTCGACGCATCCAGCGCCGATAGGGGTTCATCGAGCAACAAGAGCTGCGGTCGTCTGGCGATCGCGCGCGCAAGCGCCACCCGTTCCTGTTGCCCACCAGATAGCTGCGTCGGCTTGGCCTGGTCAAGCCCCTGAATTAGGGTTTATGCGGGTCATTCGAAGACGTCGCCCTGAGCATAGACAGCCGAGCGCTCGAAACCCGCGCGGTCACAAAAAAAGGTGGCCACGTACGTGGCCACCTTGAAGTCCTACTGCCTAGCTTATTTACTTCATCAACATGACTTCGGTCGCCTTCACCACCGCTGTTACCTGATCGCCTTGTTTCAAACCCATCTCGTCGATGGCTTCACGCGTGATGGCCGCGCCAAGCTGGAATTGCCCCATCTTGACCGTGATTAACCCCATCGCTTCGCCTTTTTGAACCGATTCGACCTGACCCGCAAAACGGTTCCGGGCGCTCAACGTGGCTTGGCCTCCGCCCTTCATGAGCATGACCTCGGTGGATTTGATCACGGCCGTGACCTGGTCGTTGGGTTTCAAGTTCAATTCTTCTACACCTTGATTGGTGACAGCCGCTACGATCTTTGTTCCCTGCGCATCGAGCGTGACGAGGCACATCGCCTCACCGGACTTGATACTCGAGACCCGACCCTGGAGCTTATTTCTTGCACTGATAGCCATTTGTCGTCTCCTTTTTGTATGCGCACATGTGGTATCAGTCAACAGCATGCAGGTTACAGGCAGCGCCTTACAATAGGGAGAACCACCCAGCTGTCCAGGACAATGACAAACTTACGCAAGACTAATCAGTTTCGTGTTGATACTAGGATACTTCTGACCCAGCGAGTCACACCCAAATGCCGATTTCAGCAGCGAAAATATAGTTTTCAGGCACATTGAGGCGACAGTTGAGAAATAGACTTACATTTCCTTGATCACCATCACCTCGGTTGCCTTAACGAGGGCGACCGCGCGATCCCCCACCTTCAGGCCAAGCGCATCAAGCGCATCACGCGTGATGACCGCAGTGATCTTGTTCTCTCCCACGTCCAGATTTACCTGAGCCATGATGACATCACGCTTGATCGCCGAGACGATGCCGACCAATTTGTTTCTGCCGCTGACCTCCTCGCCTTCCGGTTTTTTCCCCAACCATCGATCCAGCATCGATTTTTTGAAGCGATACCGCCCGCCGATCTTGGAGGTGGGAATTTTCCCCTCCCATAGGTACCGGTAAAAGGTGGGAAGAGCGAGGCGCAGGTACTTCGCCGCCTCACGAGCGGTGAACACTGCATCCGGCCCCTGAGGCATCAATACCGGGCTGCGTTTTGCCATCTTGCCCCCTCCTTAACGGTCTGATTCTTCTGTAATGAGCACCGCCACGTCCGGACGTACGCTACCCGACAGCTCCAGCCAATAGGATTTTTCTCGTTGTAACGGAAACCCCAGGCTCTTGTGAATCCGGCCGCAACGCAAACGAGGAGCGATTGTGACCCGTTCGATCGGTTTTTCTCCATCTATCACTTCAATCCAGATGGGTGAGTCTGCGGAAATCCTGTACAAGCCATCCTTGGGAATTGTCAGCCGAATAAAACCTCCAAACAGGCCTTTTACGTTCTCGCCCTGCTTGGCATTTCCAGTCATGGCATCCTCCCGTTGTCGCACGTTCCGGGTCGGATTCTCTTTTCTCATGAGTTCGACCTCCGACAGTGGTCGAAGTGCCACCTCGAGCTTATGGATACCCGGTTCCACTACGGGGGTACTCTCCGGCTTTGGCAGAGCTTCGATCCTCAAGCTCTCCCCATCCATCGCAGCTACGATTGCCTGCAGTTCTGGAGACAGCTCCCTGCAGTCTTCGACGGTGGCAGGAGAATGAGTATGGTCTACTTGCGCGGACACAGACACGGGGAGAAGTAGCAGCAGCCATGAAGTAAACAGCATCAGTTTCATAGGATCCTCTTTGCTAGATCGCTTCCCCATTTCAGAGCGGCGCGACATAGACATATGCGCTCATCTACTCCTTCAGTTCCTCATTCAGCGCCACGGCTTTGATATGCGCAAATACACGCTGGTCGGGTTTTAACCCGAGGTTCGCAAGCGATTTTCTGGTGATGCTCGCGATGAGGGGCGCTCCGATATCCAATAGCACGTCTACCGACGACTGATCCATTTCCCTGATCTCAATAATCGTCGCCTCAAGAATGTTCAACACGCTGGTCGGAGAATTGGTCCGGCCTATGACAAGGCTGACATCGCTGGAAAGGATGTGCGCGCGTACGGGCTGCCCAATGGCCACGGGCTGAAGCGGCACAAACAGGAATTGGCCCTTGAATTCCAGCTGGGTGAGACCGTACTGCGGTTCGTGGCTTGCCACACGAGCGTCCAAGACCGCGCCGACTCGGAGCGATCCGAAGCTCCCCCGGTACTCCAGGGAGGTGAGCACCTCATTGAGCGCGCCCACGCCCATGAGTTTGCCCTGTTTCAAGAGAACGACACGGTCTGCGAGCTGGAGGATCTCGTTGATCGCATGGCTGACATAGATCACCGGGATGAGCAGTTCTCCATGCAGCCGATGGATGAACGGGATGAGCTCTTGTTTGCGCTGAATATCGAGCGAGGCGAAGGGCTCATCCATCAGCAGCAGCTTGGGACTTGTGAGCAGAGCCCTCCCGATCGCCACCCGCTGCTGCTCGCCGCCGGATAATTTGTGAATGCGGCGATCCAGGAGATGCCCGATTCCCAAAATAGTGACCACCTGCTCAATCGATATACGGCGTTCTTCCACCGTGATACGCTTATAGCCGTAAAGAAGATTTGAGCGAACACTATAATGGGGAAACAGTCGAGGTTCTTGGAATACGTACCCGATCGGGCGGGCGTGGAGCGGCAGACACATGCCTTTGGCTTCGTCCTGCCACACATCGTTGCCGAACTGCATGAATCCATCGGATGCGCGCTCAAGGCCCGCTAAGCATCTCAATAATGTTGTCTTTCCTGAGCCTGAAGGCCCGAACAACACGGTAATGCCCGATGCCGGTAAATCCAAGGCGACGCTCAGATGAAAGCTCGGATAAGGCACATCAAATCGTGCAACCAAGCGGCTCATGACACGTGAATGGGAAATCGGCGATTCGCAACATATACTCCCAACAGCACCAGAAACGAAAAGATCAGCATAAAGGCAGAGATCGCATGCGCCTGAGCATATTCCATCGCTTCCACATGGCCAAAGATGGTCGTGGACAAGACTTTCGTCTGGCCAGGAATTGAACCGCCGACCATAAGCACCACTCCGAACTCTCCCATCGTGTGCGCAAAGCCGAGCACGATAGCGCTGAGATATCCTCGCAGAGCAATCGGGGATATCACCGTCAGAAAGGCATCCAACTTCGAGGCGCGGAGCGACCAGGCCGCTTCCAACGGGGCTTTGCCGGCAGCTTCAAAGGCCCCTTGGAGCGGCTGTATCACAAAGGGCATGGAATAGAAGACTGAAGCGATCACGAGCCCTGTGAAGGTGAATGCTAACGTGAGATTCGTCAGCCGACCTAGCGGTCCATAGGGACCCAGTGCTATCAGGATATAAAATCCTAGGACGGTGGGAGGAAGTACAATCGGCAGCGCCACTATGGCCTCCACGATCGGCCTGAATCGGGCGCGGGTATGAGCCAACCACCAAGCCAGAGGCGTACCTACGATCAGCAGGACCACCACCGTCATCGCGGCCAGTCGCAGGGTGACCCACAGCGCGCTAAGATCCATGTCTGTCATGGTGCCAATTCTCACACGACCTAGTTTTGGCTCTTGATACTGCTATGGTATTTTTTCGTCTTTTCGTATCGCAGGCCTCTCAGTTTGTACGAACATTCTCATCAGTTGTCAACTATTCAACAGCGGCTCCTCCTTGTATGAGCCGCACCAGGGAGGAGCGTGAGAAGGCGCGCGGGTCGGCTATAGGCGGCGGGGGATGCCAGGGAACGCTATTTCAGTTCATACCCATAACGCTCGATGATCGCCATTGCCTGCGGACCCCTCATGAACTCCATCATCGCGTTCGCCGCTGGATTGTCCTTTCCCTTCGTCAACAAGACCACGTCCTGCTGGATCGGTTCATGAAGAGTGCTCGGCACATCCCAGCGGCCTCCCTTACCCTTGATCTTTGGATCCAGGACCTGGGACAAGGCCAGAAAACCCAATTCGGCATTGCCGGACTCGATGAACCCGATGGTCTGCCCCAGACTCTCCCCTAGTACAAGCCGAGGCTGTACACTCTCCCATACCTCCAGCTTCTGCATGGCCTGTTTGGCCGCCACTCCATAGGGGGCGGTCTTGGGATCCGCGATGGCAAGATGTTTGAACTTCCCGGAGCGTAGCGTATCTTCCCCCTTTACCAGATTGGGATCGGGACTCCAGAGCACCAGCCGCCCGATGGCATAGGTGAACCGGCTACCCTTGACTCCCAACCCTTCCTCCTCCAAAAGCTTCGGTCGTTCATTATCGGCAGAGAAGAACACGTCGAAAGGCGCGCCGTTCTTAATCTGAGTAAAGAACGCCCCGCTGGAGCCCGAGGCGGTCTGAACGGTATGACCTGTCGATTTTTCAAATTCCATAGCCACCTCTCGGAACGGCGGAACAAAATTGGCGGCCACCGCCACCAACACCTGCTCAGCCAGAGCCGGCGTCACGGCTAAGACCAACAATACCAAGGACAGCAAGAACTTTTTCATAATCAGACCTCCAAACATTCGATCGATGATCTCAGAGTGTGTCTACATCCTGACTCTCACCCCGGCATAAAAATAATCCGAATCTTTGTTTCCACCGGCGGGTAATTGGGCGAGGATGGCGGGGCTGTCAAAATAGGATCCCTTGAACCAATGCACGTACCCGAAGTCAAAATCCATGTTTTGTCTCATTGCCCAGAGCGGCGCCCATTGCGCCCGAAGTTCCAGATCGTGCCCTAAATAGTTTCCTGACCTTCCTGTGGGATCTTGCAAGCCGTTCCCCGCAAACGCCGCGGTTGATTCCGCCAGATACCAGAACCGGTGCTTGACTGTGAGTAACAAATTGTCGGCCGGGGTGAGGATCAGCCTCCAACCGGGGGCACTGATATTGACCCGGGGAAATGCGCCCCAAATGCCCGTGGGAGTCAAATCAAATCGACGGGCGCCGAACAGGACATCGAAGTTTCCGTCCTGGCTTCCTCCTGGCGTGCGACTGCCGCTGGAGTAGGTGTACTGCACCAAAAACCGAGGCGTCCAAGGCAGATTAAACGTGTACCCCGCTTCCACGTTGGGGTTATAGGCAAAATGCTTGACGGTGCCCAAATGTCCTGTTTGAACAGCCCCCTCGAATTCATAATCGAATTCGTTGAGCGCAGGTAACTTGAAGAGTCGAAGACCGTATGTGTTATAGGTACGCTGAAGAGCTTTATTTTGAGATTCTTGATCGTTTAACCCGAAATAAAACGCATTCACGTTGAACCAGGGCACGTGCGCGCTCTCCACGTAGGCCCCCCAGAAAATACTCTTGGCGGTCTGCGTGTCCAGTTGCACATCATCCCGAAACACCGGTTCCACCAAAAACGCCCTGAATCGCCAAGTATTATCTCGGCCAATTTGCCAATGGACTCCATCGAAGGCATTGGTGGTGTTTCGGAAATCGTTTCGGGCTACATACCGACGATTGCCGAAATCCATGGTCATACGCCCGAAATGCAAGTCCGTTCGCAACCCACTCCCCCCCACATTGTTGAGGCTCAATGCCCCGAAGAGCTGCGTGATGTCAAATTGGTTGACCGTCGTGTTCGTCCTGAAATCCCCCGGCTCATCGCTCGACAAGGCCCGGCTATCCTGCCCTTCGAAGAGAAACCGGAAGGGGCCATTGCCCCCCAATCCGACGCGCGCTCTGGATCGGAGAAGCAACTGGGCATCGGTTCCCCCGCCCCCAATGGCTTGATTCGCTCGGAAGGGATGGTCGTACGATTCAAAGCGGGTCCGGTTTTCGAGGCCCAGGTCAATCCAATCGGGTAAGTGCGTCGCGGTTTTCACATAGCGGCTCCATTCGATGTCTCTCCGTAGATTGAGGACCGCATCGGCGGGTTCGATCCAGTTTTTTCCTTTTTGTGCTGACACTTCGTTGTAGCGCTCGTTCGTGATCACACCCTTGTCCCGCATGAGTTTGAGCACAGGATCTTCCGTGCTCCGAAACACCCATTCTCCGTTTTTCTGCACCATCTCTCCATACTCGACCGCCCTCACCGAGCCCACTCCTCCAACGAGGAGCAGGACGCTCAGGAAGGCGCACCACCAACTTCTATTGACCATGAATCCTCCTGTTATCCGCAATCGCAATTCGCTCTATGAGTCAATCAAGCTATCTACGAGGGATGGAAGATAATATATAGACTATTTTGAAGTCAATACTATATTATTTGTATCACGTGGCTATGTGACGTTTCCTGTGTGAGTTGCAACGAAACACGTGCATCCGAATAACAACTCTGCAGATGGATCAACAGTGTGGAACAG
>JBBRRN010000170.1:0-7562 GCA_038200685.1 Nitrospirales bacterium | reverse complement strand
TGATCGGGACACTGGGACAGATCCCGGACAAGTTCCACCTGGTGTCCTCCGTAGCCGATGTCGAGAAGCTACAGGTTAATAACATTCACGACCTCTCCTATGTCACCCAAACGACTCTGAGTGTCGATGAGTGCCGGGATATTGTCGGCGCCCTTCATCAACGGTTTCCGCACATCAAGGGGCCACATCAGGAAGATATTTGTTACGCAACGCAGAACCGCCAGAATGCAGTGAAGGAGCTCTCCAAGCTCGTGGATGTCATCCTCGTCATCGGTTCTCCGAATAGCTCAAACTCCAATCGTCTCCGTGAGTTGGGGGAGCAGTGTGGAATTGCATCCTACTTGATCGATGCCTCGTCCGACATCAATCCTGCCTGGCTTACGAACGTACAGGCGGTTGGGATCACAGCCGGTGCTTCTGCGCCCGAAGTGTTGGTCGAAGAAGTGGTGACGTACCTCAAGACCTTTGGCACGGCAGAGGTTCAAGACCTGACGGTAATCGAAGAAGACGTGGAATTTCTTCTCCCGAAGGAATTGATCACGATTGAGTCCTCCAATAAATCGGTTGGGGCTCAAGTGGGATAACCGCACTCTTCGCTACGTTCCCTACTCCCAAAATGTAGTAGGCCCCTCTCCTGCTCCTACCACCGGCAGTGTTTTTCTTTGATTTTCCGCATAAGTCTGTGCTAAAAATCCAAGCAGTTTATCCGTTTGCCCTCATACGCATGGCAGTGTTGCGATTGAGAAGTCATGGCATCCCACCCTCTGTCCCGCGCCACCGCTCGAATAGAAGTAGTGGCAGCAGAAGCGGTCATGAATAATGCAGGTGTGGCCCTCATGAGACAGATGCGCTACCAAAGGAGTGATCGATGTATTTGAAATCCCTTGAAATGGTGGGATTTAAGTCGTTCGCAGAAGCCCGGATCGAATTCCCCAACGGCGTGACAGCTATTGTGGGGCCAAACGGGAGTGGGAAAAGTAACGTCGTCGATGCAATCCTTTGGGTGCTCGGTGAACAGAGTACGAAGTCTCTGCGCAGCGAGAAGATGGAAGATGTAATTTTTAACGGAACCGAAATGCGGAAGCCTCTCGGTTTGGCGGAAGTGTCGCTCGTGATCAGTGGGCTGGATCAGCTCACGGTAGATCCATTGTCCGGTCTTTCGAGCCAGCTGGCGGAGTATCAGGAACTCATGATCACGCGCCGCCTCTATCGAAATGGCGACAGTGAATATCTCATCAATAAGACGGTCTGCCGGTTGAAGGACGTCCGGAGCATTCTGTTGGATACCAGGGCCGGCACAAAAGGGCACACAGTCATCGCGCAGGGACAAATCGATCAGATTCTGAACGCGTCACCGCAAAACAGGCGGGAGTTGATCGAGGAGACGGCGGGCATTGTTCGCTATAAGAAGCAGAAAGGCGAAGCGTTGAGGAAGGTGGAGGCGACCCAGCAAAACCTTTCGCGGGTGCGGGACATCATTGCTGAAGTGAAAAAGCAGTTGAATGCTCTCGAGCGCCAAGCGCGGCAAGCGCGGTCGTATCAGACCTTGCACCAAGAAGCGAAGTCGCTGGAGATTCAGTTGCTGGCCAACGAATATCGTGTCCTCCGAACCACGGTTCAGGACGTGGAGTCAGAGCTGCAGGTGTTGGAGGAACAGGAGTCCGAGCAGTCCTCCGCGCTGGCGCGTTTGAATGCTGAGCTCGAACGGATCAAGCTCGCGATGACCATCGCGAACGAGGCGATCGGGGAGCGGCGCGAGGAACTGTCAAAGGTAGAACAGCAACAGGCTCGGGCGCTGACGGCCGCAGAGATTGAACGGAATCGCGGTGAACTCTATGTACAGCAGCGGGGTCAGGGGAGGGAAGAACTCGAACGCCTCACCCTGGAACAGCAACAGGGCGCGGAGGAGGCGGCGGTCCTTGAAGATACGCTGGCCACGCTCGAGCGTGAGTGTGTGGAGCGAGAGCAGGTGTTTACGGTGCTCGACCGGGAGATGAAAGAGCTGGCTCAGCAAAAATCCGCGGCGTTAGCTGAGGAAGAACGAGGGCGCAGGGACGTCATGAATCTGGCGGTACTGGTCGGGAATACTGAACAGACTCTGGTGCAATTGGCTGCTCGAATTCAAGAGGCGGCGGATCGTGAAGGTTGGCTGGTTCGTGAGCGGGAAGATTTTCGCCTGCAACATCTCGCGGCAACAGACAAGCGTCAGGGGCTTCAGCAGGCCTGTCATCAGGCGGAGCAATTGGTCGTCGATCTGCGTCGACAGCAGCGGGGGGTCGAGGACGAGAGCGAACGTCTGTCGGCCGAGTTAGCCGAAGTCGATCGATCGGTATTTCGCCAGTCGGAAGAGTTGGCCGCGGTGGACTCTCATCTCAGAGCGTTGGAAGGCGTGCTGCAAGAAGACATGGGGTATGGGCGCCGCGGCGACGAAGAATCGACGGCACTCAAAGCCTGTGCCGGGGTTCGCGAGGCCATTGCCGAGTGGTTGGTCGTGCCTCCCGGATGGGACCGTGCTGTGGAAGCGATCTTGGGCGAGCGGGTCAGGGGATGGTTCGTCGATAATCCCGCAGCCGCGTGCGAGGCGATTGAATTTCTCAAGGGGAAAGATCTCGGTCGCGGCATGTTCATCCCGCAGCAACCTCGCTGGATCTCTTGTCCCACGGCCTCTCGCTCCTGGTGGCCTGCGATGGAGGGCCAACCTGGCGTGGTCGGATGTGCCGTCGATTTGATCTCTGTAGACGGCGCGCGTGAAGCGGCCCGCGACTATCTCTTCGATCGAATGGTGTTCGTCGATACCCTCAAGGACGCAACTGTACTGTGGGAGCAACAGGCCTGCGCGACGTCCGATGGGCCGATCTTCGTGACACGTGCGGGAGAAGTTTTGGATGCAGCCGGGGTAATCATCGGTGGCCAGGCTAGTGCAACGGGGGGACTGCTGCAGCGGCGCCGAGAGGTGCTGCAGCTGGATTCTCAGCGTATTTCCCTGATGGCGGCCATTGAAGAAAGCAAGCAGCGACAGGAGCAAGTGCAGTCGCAGGGGCAGGAGTTGCGTGAGCAGAGCCGGCAACTCGGGGAGTCGTTGCGTGAGGCTGAAATGCAGGGGCTCTCACTGCGGAAAGACGAAGACGGACTCCAGCATGTGCTGGGTGATTTGACCTTGCGGATTGAGACATTGATGAGCGATGCGCAACGTGGTTCAGCGGATGGGCAGCGGCTTGATCAAGAAACGCGCTCTGTCGACGCGCAACTTGTACAGTGGAGGGCGGAGAAGGTCGGTCAGGAGGCCGGGCTCAATCGAGTACGCGAGCGTGTAGAACAGATCGATCACGGTATGCAGGGACTGCAGCAGCGATTCACGGAAGCGCGATTGGTGGCGCAGGACACACGGACAACCCGCGAACATCGTCATCGTGACCTCCAGCGGGTTCAGCAACAGCAGCACGATGGGATCACGCGCATTGACACCTTGACGCAGCATGTCGAAGGGTTCACGGCCTCAATCGAACAGAGCCGGGTTGAACGTGAGGATCAAGAGGCCCGTTGTCGCGAGTTCGGTGAATCGGCAGTCCAGACAAAAGCTCGACTGGTCGAACTGCAAGAGGAACAGGCGCGGGACATGGCGGCGGCGCACCAGCTTGATATTCAGCTAGAGGATGTACGTCGGACGGTGTCCTCTCTTCGTGAATCCCGCATGACGGTGGAGGTCAAGAAGGCTGAACTTCGAGTGCAATTGGGAACGGTCGAGTCCACACTTGTGGGAACGTACCAGGTGGATCTTGCGACGCTGTCAGATGCACTGGTCGCGGAGGAGGCCTCCGGTCAGCAGGTCTTCGGTCAGCAGCCGATCTCGGCTGTGCCATCGGCGGTCGATGAGGTGGCGTTACGGGCACAACTCCAGAAAGTTCGTGAGAAGCTCGATCGCTTGGGACCAATCAATTTAGCCGCCATTCACGAACACCAAGAGTTGGACGAACGGTATCGGTTCTTGACGACGCAAGAACTAGACCTTTCTACATCTATCGGCTCGCTCAAAGAAATCATTCAGCGCATCAATCGCACCACGAAAGACATGTTTACCGATACCTTTGCCGAACTCCAGCAGAAATTCAGTGAGGTATTTGTGAAGTTCTTCCCGGGTGGCCGGGCCGAACTTCAACTGGTCGAGGCGCAAGTGGATGAAATGGTAGAAGGCAGTGGACCGCAGGAACCGGGAGTCGATATCGTGGTGCAGCCACCGGGGAAGCGCTTGAAGAGCATCACCATGCTTTCGGGCGGTGAGAAGACGTTGACGGCGATGGCGTTACTCTTTGCGAGCTTTTTGATCAGACCGACGCCGTTTTGTATTCTCGATGAAATCGACGCACCGCTGGACGAAGAGAACATCGGACGTTTCACCAGCGTCTTGCGTGAACTGTCCGAGGGTGCGCAGTTTATGGTGATCACTCACAGTAAGAAGACCATGGCCATTGCAGATTCGTTGTTTGGCGTCACCATGGAGGAGCCCGGCATCTCAAAAATTCTCTCAGTAAGACTGGGGAACTTGCAGCCGGCCTAAGCAGGCTGGACTGGTTAAAACATCCGTACTTCAGAGGATTTACGCTTTTCGATTTCTTGACCTTAGAGCAAAGTGTCTGCTATATAGCCCAAGATGGGCTTATCTACGAGCGTGTCGCTTGTAGATCGAGCTTTCTTATGTAGTTAAATGGGGGCAAGGCGAGTCACCCGCATTGTCCCATCCACCAACAGTGTTTTACAGACCTATACAATGAAGCTGATTCGAGCGCTGCTGGATCGTCTCTCTGAGAGTTTCCTCGTCTCCGTTTCGGAGAAGCTTGAGCTTGCGACCGAACCTTCCAACAGTCCCCCGTTGCGTCTGGTGTCGGACAAGCCTCTGCTTTCGGCGCCAGCGGACGCTGTGACTCGTCGCTCTTCCGGCCATTCGATCAGTCAAGTGGATGCGCTCGACGACGCAGTCAGGCGCAGTCAAACCTGGTTTTTGTCCAGACAACATGCCTCAGAGGGATACTGGGTTGCAGAGCTTGAAGCGGATACCACGCTGACCTCTGAATATCTCATGCTCCGTCGATTTCTCGACCGGGTTGATCCCGAGCGAGAGCGTAAGGCAGTGGGCTATCTCCGTGCCATGCAATTGCCCGATGGCGGCTGGCCCATTTTCTATGGGGGGCCCTCGGAGATCAGCGCCTCTGTGAAAGCCTATTTCGCCTTGAAGTTGAGCGGGGTGTCCGTAGATGAGCCCTTCATGGTGCGCGCCAAGGATTGTATCCTTGCGAAGGGTGGAGTGGTCCAAACGAATGTATTTACCAAGATCGCGCTGGCGCTGTTCGACCAATACGACTGGGAAGGCGTCCCCCACATGCCGGTCGAGCTGATGCTGCTCCCGAAGGGATTCTACTTTAACATCTATGCCATTTCATATTGGTCCCGCGCGGTTTTGGTCCCATTGCTGATCATCTTCGCACACCGCCCGGTGTGTCAGATCCCACGGGAGCAGGGGATTGAGGAGTTGTATCTCATTCCGCGCAAGGAGATCCGCTATTGGAAGTTCCCGCCGTTCAACAAAGATCAAAAGTGGTTCACGACGCATAACTTCTTTGTTGCGATGGATGTGACGCTGAAACTGTACGACCGGATGCCTCTTATGTGGCTGCGCGAAAAAGCCTTGCAGTGCGCCTCGACCTGGATGCTTGAACACATCAAGGGCAGCGGGGGGCTGGGTGGTATTTATCCGGCCATGGCCAATTCGATCATGGCGCTGCAATGTTTGGGGTATCAGGTGGACGATCCCTTGGTACAGAAGGCGCTACACGAGATCGAATCGCTGGAAGTCTACGGCACGGTGTCGATCGGCGAACAGCGAGTCGAGGCCGTACATCTCCAGCCCTGCGACTCTCCAATCTGGGATACGGCATTGCTTATGAACGCCCTTATTGAAACCGGGATGCCGCAGGACCACCCCTCTCTCCTGAGGGCGGGTGAGTATTTGGTCTCTCGCCAAACGAACACGGTTGGAGATTGGAAGTTCTCGTCTCCCGATGCGGAACCGGGAGGGTGGTACTTCCAGTTTGAGAACGAGTTCTATCCCGATGTGGACGACTCGGCAGTGGTGTTGATGGCGCTGTCGAAAATTCGGATGGGTCAGACCGCCAACTTGCAGGAATCCATCCGGCGAGGAATGAATTGGGTCCTTGCCATGCAAGGGTCCGATGGCGGGTGGGGCGCGTACGACAAGGACAACAATCGTGTCGTATTCAACTATATCCCATTCGCCGATCACCATGCTTTACTCGATCCGAGCACGTCCGACTTAACCGGACGCTGTCTCGAGATGCTGGCGGCGTTGGGTTATGATCAGTCGCACCCCGCCGTGGCTCCGGCTCTCCAGTTCCTCAAGCGAGAGCAGGAGACCGACGGGAGCTGGTACGGTCGATGGGGCGTGAATTATATCTATGGCACTTGGTCCGTCCTGGCCGGACTCCGTGCGATTGGAGTGGACCTCTCGGATCCTGCTATTTGCCGCGCAGTCGCCTGGCTTGAGTCGAAACAGAATTCCGATGGTGGATGGGGCGAGTCTGGCTTATCTTACGGCGACCCTGCCTGGAGCGGGAAAGGGGATAGTACGCCTTCTCAAACGGCTTGGGCCATCATGGGACTCATGTCGGCCGGGATGGCCGATGCCTTTAGCGTCGCTCGTGGCGTCCAATATCTGCTCCGTCAACAAATGAAGGATGGGTCCTGGGAAGAGATCCGCCATACGGGTACTGGATTCCCTCGAGTGTTTTATCTCCGCTACCATTGGTACTGCCAATACTTTCCGTTGTGGGCCTTGGCCATGTATCGGAATCTGCGGACGCGCGGGAAGATGCGGGCCGACGAAGTACGGGAGCACGTACTCGCGTCCGGTTGTTATCGAGCCAATCGTTGAAGACTTCGCCGACGTCATCCGTTGGCGCGGGGCGACCCCCCTCAGAATCTGCGGTGAATCCCCTCGGCATCTTTGTCGCGACTCGCTGGGAACTCCAGGCCGTTCGGCGCGCGCTCCCGACGGATCACATTGCTACGATCGCCGGAGTCCGCTGCCATATTGGACAGCAAGGCGGTCGCATCTATTGGCTCATTCAAACCGGCGTCGGCCCGACGGCGGCCCGCTCTGTCGCGGGAAGGGTCCTGAAGGCTCAGCCCATGTCGCTGGTGATGTCTACGGGTTTTGCCTGCGCGCTTGTTCCGGCTCAGGTGGGGGATCTCATCGTCGGCACATCGGTATTTTCTGTGCAGGCTGATGAAACCTGGAAAGTGGGAGGTGATTGTGTGCTCTGTGATGCTGTGGCACGACCGGGCCTTCTCACCGTGGCGCGGGATGCTGGACTGGTCACGCGAATCGGCACAGTGGTGTCGTCGGAGACCGTGGTCTGGCAGGCTGAGGAGAAGCGCCGGCTGCAGCATATGACCGATGCAACTGGACTCGATATGGAAAGTGCCGCGCTGGCGGAGATCGCGCAGGAACGAGGCCTGCCGATGGTGATTGTGCGGACCGTATCCGATCT
>JBBRRN010000169.1:0-7648 GCA_038200685.1 Nitrospirales bacterium | reverse complement strand
GATACTTCGAAACAGAAGAAGGAAACAGCGGGGTGGGGATTTATTGCTCGATCTCCCGCGCTGCCGATCACGCCCGGCCGAGGAGAAAAGAGACGCGCCGTCAGTGGCAGCATCGACTTGGCATGAAGCACCTCATCAGTCGGTTGGAATTCGAAACGCGTGGTCCGAGATTACGAGTGCAAAGGTTGGAAGTCTCGAATTTGTGATATCGATCGACGAACGAGTGGGACGTTTAATCTTTCACCATCTCATCGAGTCGTGACTGGAGAATACTGAGCGCGGCGATTGCTGCGGTCTCCGCTCGCAGGATTCGTGGCCCAAGGGTGAGTGGAAGGAAGCCCTGCGCCTGGGAAAATCGCTGCTCATCTGCTGCCCATCCTCCTTCCGGCCCCACTAACAAGACAATCGGATGCTGAGGGTCAAGCGGTAATGGAACGGTGGCGAGCGAAGGGTTGCTGGATCGTTCGACCAGTATGCTCTTCAGAGGCGCCGAGGCATATCGTTGGTAAATTCCTGCGAGGTCTATCGGGTCTGCGATGGTAGGAATGGTCCATCGTTCCGACTGTTGTGCCGCATCCCGTGCAATGCGCTCCCATCTGGACCGTTGATGTTCCAGGCGTTCCGGGTTGGGCTTAATCACACTGTGTGTGCTGTCAATGGGCACGATGGCAGCGACTCCGAGTTCTGTAGCTTTCTGAATGACCCAATCCATCTTATCGCCTTTGATCAGTGCTTGCCCGAGCACGATTGGTGAAGTCTTGCGCGCCGGCTCGGTTTGTCGGTTGATGATGTGGCTATCGATGACCTGTGCGGTCAGATGGGTCACTTCTACGCGATAACGGGTTCCACATCCGTCGTTCAGGGTAAGGGGGTCCCCCAGGCGTAACCGGAGACTATTGCGAAGATGATGGAGGAGGTCGCCGGTGATGCGGATTGTAGGGGGAGTGATAGCGTCGGGGTTGACGAAGAATGTAGACATAGGCTGCGACAAACGATCTGCAAGCATCTGCGTCGTTCTCGGCTCAAAAAAAGCCTCAACGTATTCCAGTGAATACGCCTCCGGTTTTTTCGAGCCTGCGGCCTCGCATCTACCAGCAGCTCCTTTGCCTCGTAACGAAGATTACTTGGACAGATTCCAGCTCGCCGTTGCTATTCGAAGAAGGTCTTCATTTTGTCAAAGAAGCCGTCGCTGTCTTCTTCCATCGACATGCCGCTCTCTTTGGCAAACTCTTGGAGCAATTCTTTCTGACGAGCAGTCAGTTTAGTGGGGATCTGAATCTTGATGAGAAATAACTGGTCGCCTGTACTGTGGCCCTTGAGACTGGGAACGCCCAAGCCTTTGATTCGGAGGGTCTTGTCTTGCTGCGTGCCTGCAGGAATCTTAATGACCGTCGTGCCTTTCAGTGTGGGAACCTCAATTTTTCCTCCGAGTACGGCTGTGACAAACTGAATCGGAACGTCACAGACGATATCCTGCCCTTGGCGCTGGAAGACCGGGTGGGGCTTGATGGTAATCGCCACATAGAGATCGCCTGGCGGGCCTCCATTGACTCCATGTTCTCCTTCATTTGAGAGGCGTAGCCGCATGCCTGACTCGATGCCGGCCGGGATGTGTACGGCGATGGTCCGTTCTCGATAGGTGCGTTGACGCCCTTGGCAGGCAGGACAGGGTTCGGTGATAATTCGTCCTGCCCCTTCGCATTGGCCGCAGGGACGGGTGATGCTGAAGAACCCTTGCTGGAATCGCATCTGTCCGGCCCCTTTGCAACTAGGGCAGGTCTTGACCGATGATGCGTTTTTGGCTCCGCTCCCTTTGCAGTCATCGCACATTTCCCATCGCGGGATTTTGAGTTTGGCCTCTTTCCCGTAGACGGCTTCCTCGAAAGTCAGTTCAAGATTATATTGAAGATCGTTGCCGCGCTCCGTCCGACTGCCGCCACGCTGTCCACCGAAAAAATCTTCGAAGATGTCGTTAAAGGCATCGCCGAAGCCGCCCCCGCCGAATCCTTCCGCCCCTCCACCCTGCTGGGCTCCAGCGTGGCCGAACATGTCGTAGCGTTTGCGTTTTTCCTGATCGCTCAGGGTCTCGTACGCTTCATTGACCTCTTTGAACTTTTCTTCCGACGTTTTCTTCTGGGCCTCTCCCGTCTGCAGATCGGGATGGTGCTGGCGGGCCATCTTCCGATAGGCTTTTTTGAGTTCGTCGTCGGATGCGGTTCGTTCGACGCCTAAGGTTTCGTAATAATCACGTTTAGACACGGACGCCGTCTCTCTGGGTGAAAGTGCAGCAAGACCGAGCCCCCTTTGTTGTGAAGCTCGGTCTCACTGACGGTATTCTATCTTACTTCTTGTCTTTGTCTACTTCTTCGAATTCTGCGTCAACGACTTTTTCATCTGTTTTAGTCTCGCCGGTTCCAGCCCCGTTTCCGCTTGTTGTATCGGTACCGCTGCCGGCTGCTGTCGATGCCGAAGCCTTCTTATACATTTCCTCGGCCAACTTGTGGGACGCAGTCGTCAATGTTTGGGTCGCCGACTCGATGGCTGTTGGGTCAGTTCCTTCCATCGCTTTCTTCAGTTCGGCCACGGCTTCTTCGATCTTGGTCTTATCCTCCGCGGCGATTTTGTCGCCGTGCTCGCTCAGATTCTTTTCCGTCTGATAGATCAGCGTATCGGCCTGGTTTTTGGCTTCGGCAGTCCTCCGCCGCTTCTTATCTTCGTCGGTATGGGCCTGTGCATCCTTTACGAGCTTTTCGACTTCTTCCTTGCTTAAGCCGCTGGACGCCGTGATCTTGATGGACTGTTCCTTTTGTGTCGCCAAGTCTTTGGCCGAGACATGGACAATGCCGTTAGCATCGATGTCGAACGTGACTTCGACTTGCGGCATCCCGCGTGGCGCAGGAGGAATCCCTACCAAATCGAACTGGCCGAGGAGCTTGTTATCGTTTGCCATCTCGCGCTCGCCTTGGAAGACTCGAATCGTCACGGCGGTTTGATTGTCGGCTGCCGTCGAGAACACCTGGCTCTTTTTCGTTGGGACGGTCGTGTTTCGCTCGATCAACTTCGTAAAGACACCGCCGAGTGTTTCGATGCCCAGCGAGAGAGGTGTGACGTCGAGGAGCAGCACGTCTTTTACTTCCCCCTTGAGCACACCACCTTGAATGGCGGCGCCGATTGCGACCACTTCATCAGGATTGACGCCTCGGTGCGGTTCTTTTCCAAAGAATTCTTTCACGGCCTGAATGACTCTTGGCATGCGGGTCATGCCGCCGACGAGAACCACTTCCTTGATGTCGCTCGCGGAGACGCCGGCGTCTGCGAGGGCTTTCTTACAGGGCTCGATCGATCGTTTCACCAGGTCGTCGACTAACTGTTCAAGTTTCGCACGGGTCAACTTCATGACCAGGTGCTTCGGCCCATTGGCGTCTGCGGTGACGAAGGGCAGATTGATTTCGGTTTCCTGAGACGAAGAGAGTTCGATCTTGGCACGTTCTGCCGCCTCTTTCAGGCGTTGGAGGGCCATACGATCCTTGCGAAGATCGATGCCTTGATCCTTCCTGAATTCATCGACCAACCAATCCATGACGCGCTGGTCGAAGTCGTCGCCACCAAGGTAGGTATCTCCGTTGGTCGACTTCACTTCAAAGACGCCGTCGCCGATCTCAAGGATAGACACGTCGAACGTGCCGCCGCCCAAATCATAGACGGCGACCCGCTCGTCCTTCTTTTTGTCCAGGCCGTAGGCAAGGGCCGCGGCTGTCGGTTCGTTAATGATGCGGAGGACGGTTAAGCCCGCGACTTGGCCTGCATCTTTGGTGGCCTGCCGCTGGCTGTCGTCGAAATAGGCTGGGACGGTGATGACGGCTTCGGTGACTTTTTCACCGAGATAGTCTTCCGCGGTCTGCCGCATCTTCTGCAAAATCATGGCAGAGACTTCCGGCGGGCTGTAGCGCTTGCCGCGCAATTCGACGTACGCGTCGCCGTTGTCTCCTTCGATTACCTTGTAGGGCAACCGCTTGGCGGCGTCTGCCACCTGATTGCTGTTGAACTTACGGCCCATGAGGCGCTTCACGGAAAAAATCGTATTCTCCGGATTGGTAATTGCCTGGCGCTTCGCAATCTGTCCGACGAGGCGTTCGCCCTTTTCGGTGATGGCGACGACGGACGGTGTTGTCCGAGCCCCTTCTGCATTGGCGATCACAACCGGTTCGCCGCCGCTCATAATAGAAACGCAGGAGTTCGTGGTTCCAAGGTCGATGCCGATGACTTTGCCCATATACCTACTCCTTCCTCACTTGGTCTGTCCTTGAAATTATTACGATCAACTGATCGTGTTGTCTGTTCACGGTGCGTCGTCGGCTCGCCCGGACGATACGCTCACCATGGCTGCCCGCAAGATGCGGTCGTGCAGGAGATAGCCTCGCTGAAACTCGTCGACCACGTGCTGCTTGGGTACCGTTTCAGATGCAACGGAGGTGACGGATTGGTGTGTGGCAGGATCGAACGGTCGGCCGATCGTCTCCACCGGTACGACGTAAAACCTCGTCAGGGCTCCTGTCAACTGCTTGAGGGTGAGATCCACGCCTTGGATCAGGACGTCGTTGCCCGCTCCCTCTCGTGAGGACTTGATGGCCCGCTCGAGGTTGTCGACGACCGGCAACAGTTCCTTGAGCAAGTGCTCATTGCCGAATCGGATCAGGTCGCGCTGGTCCCGCTGAGCCAAGCGTTTGTAGTTATCGAACTCGGCGGCCAGCCGAAGATACTTGTCGTTCAAACCCGTCACCTCTTCAGCCTTTGCTGCGAGAGCCAACTGAAGCTCGGAGACCAGGCCTATATCCCCGGTATCCTTCGTGGCTGAGCCATTGTCGGGCGATGGATTATCCAAGTTCTGGATTATATTCGCGTTCTGATGTTCCTCTGCCATGAAAGACTCCTGTGTTCGTCTGGAGATAGCCACAGGGCTGATAAAGTCAACCGGGCCAGAAAAATTAATTACTTGCGCAGGGACTGGAGGCCGTCCACCCGCAATATTCATGAGGGCGGTATGCAAAATCGCTCCAGTGGAAAGGTTCCGCTCGGCGTATAGCACGCGCTTCAACAGCGGCAATTGTTGCAGCCGCGATCATGAGTGATGCGAGCTAGACTTGTAGGGTGGGAGGGCGGCTATTCTGGGATCGTCGGTAGAGCAGTTCAAGACCTTCTAACGTCAGGAACGGTTCGATTTTTTGAATCGATGTGGTTTCGGCTGCCAGGATGGAGCTGAGCCCTCCAGTCCCGATAACGTAGGCGGAGCGTCCGAGTTCCTGCTCCATTCGCCGGACGACGGTATCGACCAGGCCTGCATAGCCAAATAACAGGCCAGCCTGAATGCTACTGGCTGTGTCGGTGCCGATCACGGTCTTGGGGCGGATCAATTCCACTTTGGCAAGTTTGGCGGCTCGTGTAAACAGGGCTTCCGCTGAAATTCCGAGGCCAGGAGAGATGACGCCTCCCAAATAGTGGCCCGCTGCCGTAATGGCGCAAAAGGTCGTGGCGGTGCCGAAGTCGACGACGATGAGATCGCGGCGATATTTATGATACGCGGCTGCCGCATTCACTAGCCGGTCGCTGCCGATTTCTTTTGGGTTGGGATAGCGAAGTGTGAGCCCCGTATCTGTGTCCGAGGTGACGATCAGGGGACGCTGATGAAAATAATGGTCGAGCATATTCTCGACGGTTCCAGTCAGTGCAGGCACGACGCTGGAGATGATGGCCCCGGAGAGGCGTTGTGAGGGAATCCCTGCGGCAGTGAGCAAGTTGGAAAAGAGGATGCCGTACTCGTCCGATGTTTTCTTGACGTCCGTCGCCAATCGCCAATGAGCCGCCAGAGTGCGGTCGTCATAGACGCCCCAGACAATGTTGGTGTTGCCGATATCGACGACGAGGAGCATGAGACCTATTGTACGTTTTGATTGGGTCGTTTGGCCAGCAGGCTACGGAAACTGAGTTATCAGCCGGACATTCGCGATCCGCGTGTCTGGGACATCCGGATACATCTCCACAGAATGCTCAAACAGTTCAGACTTCTCACCCGCCCAACCCCGGCGCGCCGAGACGCGCCGTTCCGCGGCAAGGCCGCAACGAGTGAAGGGCCGAGGCGTACCCTCTGGGGCGCACGGTGGGACGAATAAGGAGCGCCACGTTTGTGCGCGCCGCCGAGTTAGTGAGGCGGCCGGGTGCCCGTTGAGGGTCTGAACGATGCGAGAACGATGCTGGAGGACTATTTCAGCATTCTGCTAGGCCCTCACATGGATGATGTCAGCCACACGCAAGGTGACGATTTCCGGCGTCTCTGAATGAGGATGTGCTGTCTGTGGCCGTATCCGTAAGGATCCATCCTGGCCGATTCCCTCGGCAAGCCCCACGATGACCTCTCCCCCAGCCAACGTGGCTCGCACGGTGATGCCGATGGTCGAGCAGCGTTGGTGGTAGGCCAAGGCGAGTCGGCTTGTTCCATGAACGGCCAATTCATCGAGGCAGTGTTCGAGTTCGAGGAGCAGCTGTGCGAGCAGTCTGTTGCGATCGACCAGGATTTTCCGTTCCTGCCGGATCGACGTGGCCGAGTCGCGCAGGTCAGCAGGCCAGTCATCCTGGCCACCATTGACGTTGATACCGATTCCGATAATTTGGAAAGGGTCTGATCGTGATCCCGCACCGCTTTCACAGAGGATTCCGCCGACTTTTCGTTCCGAGATCAGGAGATCGTTGGGCCATTTCACGGAGACGTGGATGGAGGAGACCTGTTCAATCGCTTCAGCTGCGGCCAGTGCAGAGACCAATGGGAGCCAGGAGAGCCATTCTGTGAGGCGCTCAGGTGGACGTGCCGTTCTGAGGATGATGGAACAGTAGAGATTGATGCCTGGGGGAGAAAACCATGTTCTGGAAAGACGCCCCCGTCCTGCGGTTTGGCTCTCAGCGACGACGACCGTGCCATTCTCCACGTCTGCCTGTGCAAGCTGAACGGCTTCCCGATTGGTTGAAGGGAGGCAGTCGAATAGTTCGATACGGCGCCCCACCCACTTGGTTGCGAGGGTGCTGTAGATTGTGTCTCTGGTGAGTGGCGGCGAGGTTTGCACTGGCTGCCTAGCAGGATGCTGAAAAAGTCGCTCTTCTCACCCGCCCAACCCTGGCAGCTACTTCACCCACCCGCCCTGAGTCTGCTAAGACAGCCTCTTCGCCCAAGGACGCGTCTTTCACCAAGCTTCGTTCTCGACTCATCGAAATCCTCAACGTACCCCTCCGGGAAAAGAGCTGTTCAGGCCGCTCGGGGTTGGGTGGGTGGAAATGCTACGCCTCCGGTTTCGACTCGCCTGCGGCCTTGCTGGACGGCCTTTCTGAACAGCCTGCACATCATTGGAATGCCGACTACTCTTCATCCGAAACCTTTCACCTTTCACGGGCGACTGTGTCGGAGTGGTTCCAGCATCAGGCTGAGTGTCGCGGCGGGAGCTGAATGGGTTAGGGCTCCGATAGAGATACGATCTGGGCCGGCCGCCGCCATTGCTCGTACGTTCTCTAACGTGATTCCTCCGGACACTTCAACCACGGCCTGCCCCTTGATCAGTCGGATAGCTTGCCGGACAGTTGCCGGGTTCATGTTATCCAGTAGAAT
>JBBRRN010000168.1:0-7654 GCA_038200685.1 Nitrospirales bacterium | reverse complement strand
GGGATGTCGGCTCCAATACGTTGTCCCATCTGGCTGAGGCCGTTGGAGGGCTCAGCCTCCCCACGCTGGAAGGGCTCGGGCTTGGCCATATCACGGAAATCAAAGGTGTGCGGACGATGGGGCAGCCGGAAGGCTGTTTCGGTCGTTTCGGGTTTCTCTCGAAAGAAGTGGATTCCGTAGCCGGCTACTGGGAAATGGCCGGTCATCTGACAGAGGTTGCCGGGCCGCTCTATCCCAACGGATTTCCCCCTGACATGGTTGCGGTCCTCGAACAGGCATTTGGGCGTAAGCTCGTCGGCAATGGCCGAGCCTCCGGAACGGCTATGTTGCGCGAGTACGAGGAGGAGCATCTGTCCTCCGGTGCGCTGATCGTGTGGACCGACGGACGACGAACCTGCCATGTCGCGACGCACGAGGGCGCGATGCGTCGGGACGAGTTTTTTCAGCGCTGCCGAGATGCAAGAAAACTCCTCAAAGACCCTTGGGGGATTGTGCGTGTGTCAGCCCACCCGCTCGTGGGTGACGCCGGTGCGGTACAATTCAGTCCACAACGCCGTGAGTTCGTGCTTGAACCTTCCGGATCGACCATGTTCGATGTGCTCAATCGTGAGAGTCAGATCATAACCGGGGTCGGGAAAGTCGGCGATTTGTTCAGTGGCCGAGGGTTCACTCGCTCCGTTCCCGTTGCACACTGGACCTCATTACTCGCTGAGGTGATAGGGATGTTTAGAAAAGTTCCGCGAGGATTGATTGTTGCCGGGCTCGAAGTTCTGGAGTCGGATGCGGGACAGTCAGCGGCGGCCCTCCATGAATTCGATCAACGACTTCCCGGTTTGTTGGAGCAGCTTCGTCCAGGCGACCTGCTCATTCTGACGGGCGATCATGGGCGGGATATCACGATGGCGGATCAGATGGCCACGCGGGAGTATGTTCCCCTCTTGGCCACGGGGCCCAAGTTGGCACATGGTGTTCATCTCGGCATCAGGACATCCGCCGCTGATCTCGGTCATACCATTGTAGAAGCGCTGCAAGGGGGGCAACTGCCGGCAGGTGAAAGTTTCCTTGATGCGCTCCGCGCAGGGTGATGTGTGGGACGTAAGGGGTAACGGAGGCATAGGGTTTGTGGAATGTCTTACGAACGCACACTGACGGAACTGCATCTAGAGTTGCCTGCCCCGCCACAACCGTTGGCGACCTATGTCCCGGCGGTCCGGGCTGGAGATCTCCTGTTTCTATCCGGTGTCCTTCCCATGCGAGATGGGCAGTTGGCCTTCTCCGGTAAGCTCGGACGCGATCTGACGATTGAACAAGGAATGGAGGCGGCCAAGCTCGCCATCCTGAATGCCTTGGCGATTGCTAAGCAGGAGCTCGGGACGTTGGACCGAATTACGCGTGTCGTGAAGGTCGTCGGGCATGTGGCCTCAGCGGAGGGTTTTGTGCAGCAGCCTCAAGTACTCAATGGAGCCTCGGACCTCCTAGTTGCAATCTTTGGAGCCGCTGGGCGTCATGCACGCGCGGCTGTGGGGGCTGCTGAATTGCCTCGCGGGGCTCCCGTCGAAATCGAAGTGATCTTTTCTGTCTCCTGACGGATCTCTCACACCGGCTCTGAACGCTGATCGGGCTGGACACGCCGGATTGACTCTCTAAAAACTCACTTGCTATAGTTCAATCGGTCTTCCGTTTTTCATAGGATCCACGTTTATTTACCTCCAGCGTGTGAAATCTTCATGCCACGCGTAGGGAATCCGTACCGTATTCTTGCCTGACAGGGATCTATTCATGAATATGTTCGTCACCGGGTTGAGTACGATAGTGTTGTGGGCAAGCCTGACTGTTGCCGTGGGTGCGGCGACCCCTTCCGCGATTGAGCTACACCCATCAACGGCGGTCCCAGGCGCTACGGTCTCGATCGGTGGGAAGGGGTTCGGTACATTTCGATCCGTGCAGGTCAATCGCGTGACTGTCAGTGGGGTCCCTGCATTGATTCAACGATGGGAGCCCGACCTGATCGAGGTGAAGATTCCCTTCCAGGCTCAATCCGGCCCCATTGAAGTCATGGCCGGAAAAAAGAAGATGGCTGCCGGAACGTTGACAGTGGTGCAGCCGACAATTACGGCTGTCACGCCGACAGAAATCGAGCCAGGGCATACCCTGCAGATTACCGGAGCCAATTTCGGTGTCACGGCCGGACCGCGCGATCCCAATACGATGTTCGGAGTCAACGATGTGATGATCGGGAGCGTGGCGATCAGACCACGCCGCTGGAAAGACAACATCATTGAAGTCCAGGTTCCTGCGAACGCGACCACAGGCGATGTGGTGGTTCGATTGGCTTCGTCGGACCCCTTGCCGGATGGCTCCTGTTGCGCTCCGGTCCAGTACAAGGTGAGCAATGCCGTTCCGCTGAAGTTGATTCCGAGCATTCGCGTCGATCCCGTGAGCGGCCCTGTCGGCACGAAGGTGGTGTTCTTCGGCCAAGGCTTCGGCGCCGGGAAGGGAGTCGGTGACAAGGTGACGTTCGGCGGACACCTCGCCACCGTTGCTCAGTGGTCCGACAACGCTATTGTCGTGCATCTCCCGATGGATGCGGAGACTGGACCCATCGTTCTGGCCATGGAGGGACTTGATCGCTCTGTTGGGACCTTTACGGTTCATGTGCCAAAAGTCACCGCCTTGACGCCTCCGGCTGCCCCTATCGGTACACTGCTGAGAATTAGCGGGGAACATTTTGGATTCTACTCTGAGAGTGGGGCGACGCCCTATGCCTTTACCGACTTCAATACGGGAGAGAATCGAGTCGATATCGGCGGGGTGCGCGCCATCATCTATCGTTGGCAAGACGATCGGATCGATGTGTGGGTGCCCTTTAGCGCAAAGAGCGGGCCGGTGGTGATCTATCGAGGCGCGACGAAGCCCAATCCCGACGGTTTGTGTTGCGCGACGAAGGACACCCTCAAGACTGAGGCGGGGGCCTTTACGGTGGTGATGCCGCAGATCGATTCCTATAGCCCGCAATCGGGGGGACTCGATGAACAGATTAGCATTAAAGGGACGGGGTTCGGTTCTTTCTTGAAGACAGCCGAGCATGCCTACCTCGGTCTCAATCAGGGGGCCTACAAGCGACGGGAGGATATCGAGTTGGGTGATAACGTCTCCCGCACGGAAGTGCTGTTCAGCAACATCGCGGCGCAGGTCATGTCCTGGACGGATACAGAGATCGTCGTGCGAGTGCCTCATCGTCACCTATACGGTCTGGGGAAGCGCAATGAGTTCTTCAATGAGCTGGCCACTGGCCCGCTGGTGGTGCGGCGCGGCTCCTGGGATGTGCAGTCGGATGGAACGTGTTGTACTCCAAAAAAATGGCTGTCATTGGAAGCAGGCACCTTCACCATTGAAGCGAAGGGTATGCCGGATTCAGGCTACTTCAATAAAAACCGCCCGGATGCCGACACCAACCAGTGAGAGACGGAATGCACGGATCACGACGGGGGCTCTCGCTGTTCCGCGCAGGATGTCTTGCGCTCGTCACGCTGATGCCGCTGTTGTGTGCGTCTCCCGTGTGGACTGCCGACTCTTCTCTCACGATCACTCCTCAACCAAGCCATACGGAAGCCCTTCTGATGGGGCTCTATTTTCATCGGGCTGAGCAGGGGTGGGCGGTCGGGTCGGGCGGCACTATTCTGAAAACGGTCGATGCCGGAAAGAAGTGGAAGAAGGTCGCCAGTGGCACCACGTCCAGTCTATCAGCCGTATTCTTTTTCGACGAGAAGCAGGGCTGGGCTGTCGGAGCCAATGGGACGATTCTCCGGAGCCAGGATGGAGGGAATACCTGGCATCAGCAACTCGTCGAGACACAAGTGCCATTCTATGGTCTTTCGTTTGTATCGGCTCGTGAGGGATGGGTGGTGGGTGGTAACGGAACGATTCTTTATACGAAGGATGGCGGGGGCGAATGGCTCGATCAAACGAGCAAGACGAGTGCGGCCCTCTATGGCGTACAATTTCTGAGCGCGCGTCATGGGACGATCGTCGGAGCGGTGGGGACCGTCTTGATGACGGACGATGGCGGAATCACCTGGATCCCGCAAGAGACGCAGGATGCAGCCACATTGTTCGATGTCTACTTCACGGACGTATCGACTGGCTGGGCCGTGGGGAACGCCGGCGCCATATTTCACACGACCACCGGTGGTGCGCAATGGATTGATCGCACGCTGCCCTGTGCCCGTACCTGTACGAAATTGACCGACCTCTTACGCGTGCGCTTTACCGACCCTCAGACCGGATGGATTGTAGGGGAACGGGGCATGGTCTATCGGACGACCGATGGCGGTTTTACCTGGGGGGAACAGGGTGCGATTGCGAAGGTCTCGCTGTTTGGCCTATCGTTTCCCGATGGGACCCAGGGCTGGGCTAGTGGAGAAGACGGCACGATCGTTCATCTGGGCATTGGCCGCTAAACAAGAAGACGGCCTCAGAATAGAACAATCGTACGCGAAGAAATTGACCAACTGGTGAATGCCTGATTTCTGTCACAATGCGTCCTCCTTCCCGCGGAGAAGTGAGTGCGCGCCACACAGCCCCGGTTTCCCCGGTCCAGCCACCGCCACGTGCTGACCCGCCCGCATGCCAAAGGCCTATCGTACCAGGCGGCTCAACCTATCTGCATGTCTGCTGAGCGAGGATCCTCGCAGTCAGGCTGACGGGCACAGGTATGCCAGTGAGTAGAAGCGTTCAGGAATGACTCAGCGAGTTACGCTTTGCTGCATGCCGAGATGGGTTTGACTAGTATGCCCACCAGGGCTGAATGATAGACCCAGATCCGTAGCCTGGAGACCCATTGAAGTACCGCAATATGTCAGCGCTCCTCAGATCCCATCAGGATGCGATCGGCATGAACCCATGAGGTGAAAAACGAGAAAATAGCGATTGACAACCGTGCCCAATGAGGCCAGCTTGTCTTACCTGCTTCCCCGCAACGAACCTTCTGTTGAGACATCTGTGGCCGAAGACAAAGGACCGAAGGGGAGCGGAACAGATTCTGCCCCGGCCACAAACCAAATCTCTGCTCCAACCATTTCTCTTCCCAAAGGTGGCGGCGCCATCCGAGGGATGGGCGAAAAGTTCGCCGCCAATCCCGTCACGGGCAGCGGCTCGATGTCAGTGCCTATCGTCACATCGCCAGGCCGAGGCGGGTTTGGCCCGCAGCTATCCCTGTCGTATGACTCTGGCTCCGGCAATGGGCCCTTCGGTCTTGGCTGGAACCTCTCGCTCCCCTCCATCACGCGCAAGACCGACAAGGGCTTACCGAAGTATCGAGATGCTGAAGAGTCGGATGTATTCATCCTCTCCGGTGCGGAAGATTTGGTGCCAGATTTTGAAAAAAATGCCGCCGGCAATTGGATCCTCAAGGACGGCAAACATGTCATTCACGACAAGCCACGCATGGTGGATGGCGTGGAGTGCAGGGTGCGCCGCTACCGCCCCCGCATCGAAGGTTTGTTTGCCCGTATTGAGCGTTGGACTGATGCTCAGGGTGTATCCCACTGGCGTTCTATTTCCAAAGACAACATCACCACGCTATATGGCAGCACGGACGAAAGCCGCATTGTTGATCCTTCAGATGAGACGCGCATTTTCAGTTGGCTGATCTGCGAAAGCTATGATGATAGGGGCAACGCCATCCTCTATGAGTACAAGAAAGAGAATTCACAGGGCATAGTCCGCTCAAGCGCGAACGAAGCCAACCGCCAGGACACGCTCAGAATAGCCAACCGCTATCTTAAACGCATCAAATACGGCAACAAGAGTCCGCGCCAGGCCGGTGAAAACTTGTCTGCACGTACCGACTGGATGTTCGAAGCTGTGTTCGATTATGGCGAACACTATGTTGAAGATGCCGGTGGCGAAGTCCAAACGGTTGATTCTGCCGATAATCTGCCTCAGCCGAATCCGCGCGAATGGAAGTTGCGGCGAGACCCCTTCTCATCCTATCGCGCCGGTTTCGAGGTGCGCACCTACCGCCTGTGCCGGCGCGTCCTGATGTTTCATCATTTCGATGAGCTAGGGATTCCGGATTACCTCGTCCGCGCCACCCACTTCGTCTATAACGAGACGACTGGTGCGTCCTTCATCACCGGCGTGACCCAATCCGGCTACAAGCGCATCGCTGGAACGTATCGGAAGAAGTCGCTGCCACCGGTCGAGTTTGAGTACAGCCAGGCCGTCATCCAGGAAAAGGTTTGCGAGGTCGATCCCGCCAGCCTGGAGAATTTGCCCCAGGGGCTGGATAACAGCCGCTACCAGTGGGCGGACTTGGATGGTGAAGGGCTCGCAGGGATTTTGACGGAGCAGGGCGGCGCCTGGTTCTACAAGCGCAACCAGAGCGCAGTACTGGTAAAAGATGTGGCCGGTAAAGAAACCACAGTCGCCCGCTTCGCCCCTCTGGAGCGCGTGGCCACCATGCCCTCGTCGGCCAATCTCAGCGGCGGCCAGCAGCTCATGGATTTGGCGGGAAACGGCCAACTCGACGTCGTTGACTTCGAGGGACCAACCCCGGGCTTTTTCGAGCGCACGCCGGATGAGGAGTGGGACACACACCGGCCGTTTACCTCCCTTCCGAATATTGCCTGGCGCGACCCCAATCTCAAATTCATCGACCTCACCGGCGACGGCCACGCCGACATCCTCATCACAGAAGACCAAGCCTTTACCTGGTACCAGTCGATGGCCGAAGCCGGGTTCGGCTCCGCCGAGAACGTGCGCCAGGCCATCGATGAAGAGCAGGGCCCGCGACTGGTCTTCGCCGATGGCACTCAGTCCATCTACCTGGCGGATATGTCCGGAGATGGCTTGACCGACCTCGTGCGCATCCGCAACGGTGAAGTGTGCTACTGGCCTAACCTGGGATACGGCCGCTTCGGCGCCAAGGTCACCATGGAGAAAGCGCCCTGGTTCGATGCGCCCGACATGTTCGATCAACGCCGCATTCGACTCGCAGATATCGATGGTTCCGGCCTAGTCGATATCTTGTACCTCAGCGGCGAGGGCGTGCAGCTCTATTTCAATCAGTCCGGCAATGCCTGGAGCGAGCGGCGTATCCTCAGCATCTTCCCGCGCATCGATAATCTGTCAGCCGTCTCCACGGTCGATTTGCTTGGCAACGGCACCGCCTGCCTCGTCTGGTCGTCCCCTTTGCCTAGCGACGCGCGCAGCACCATCCGCTATATCGACCTCATGGGCGGGCAGAAACCGCATCTGCTCATCAAGACCATCAACAACCTCGGCGGCGAAACCGAGGTCACGTATGCTCCTTCCACCAAGTTTTATCTGCAAGATAAGCAAGCCGGCACACCCTGGATCACCAAGCTGCCCTTCCCAGTCCATTGCGTCGAAAAAGTCACGGTTCGTGACAAATGGCGCCAAACCGAGTTTGCCAGCATCTATAGTTATCATCACGGCTACTTCGATGGGATCGAGCGCGAGTTTCGTGGCTTCGGTCGCGTCGAGCAAAGGGACGTAGAATCCTATGGCAAGTTCATGCAGGGCAACATTGCCAGCCCCTACATCACCGATCAGCACGACCTCTATCAGCCGCCGATCAAGACCATCACCTGGTACCACACCGGGGCCGCTTTCGAGCGGGATCGCATCT
>JBBRRN010000167.1:0-7667 GCA_038200685.1 Nitrospirales bacterium | reverse complement strand
TCGCTCTTTCTTTCAATAACCCGAGATCGGACATGGGACCCTCCAAGTGTCTATGTGTATGCGCAAAATAGAAGGGCAGGCTCCCTTTCAGTTGCCTGCCCTCAAAACCTCATATGAACTAGGTCGGTCTCGCCTTACTACAACAACCCCTTCGTCGATAGCACCTTGCCTGCCAGTCGCTCCTCCAACATCGTGGCGTGATCGAGGGCCTTGGCTGTCGCTTTGAAGATGGCTTCCATGATGTGGTGTGGGTTGCGGCCGTACATGAGATTCACGTGGAGATTGAGCCCGCCGTGGGTGACGAAGGCCTGGAAGAAATCTTCGAATAATCCTAGGTCGAAGGCTTTGATCTTCCGATCCGGCAGATTCACGTTATAGACGAGGTAGGGCCGACCACTGAGATCGACTGTGACTTGGGCCAACGTTTCATCGAGCGGAGCTGAGGCAAACCCGAACCGCTTGATTCCAGCCTTTTCGCCCAACGCTTGGTGCAGGGCCTTGCCCATGACGATGCCGACGTCCTCCACCGTATGATGCTCGTCGATATCGATATCGCCCTTGGCCTGGACCGTCAGGTCGAAGAAGCCGTGCTTGGACAGCAATTCCAGCATATGGTCGAAAAAGCGAATGCCGGTGTCGATCTTTCCACGCCCGCTGCCGTCCAACGCCCAATCGACCGAGATATCTGTTTCTTTGGTTGCACGATGAATCGATGCCTGCCTGGGTGCCGATCCGTTTTTCTTCATGAAAACCTGCTTTGGGCTGATTTCGCGTGGGCGTCGAACCCTTCGATATGGGCTAACCGAACGAGATGATCTTTCACCTTGCTCAGCTCCTCTTTCGTGTAGTGGACGATATTGCTCACTTTGAGGTACTCGTGGACGGAGAGTGCCGAAAAGAAGCGCGCCGTCCCGCCGGTCGGCAAGACGTGATTCGGGCCGGCGACATAATCCGCCACTGACGGGGGCGTGTACCGACCCAAGAAGAGCGCTCCTGCGTGACGGATTTTCTCTAAATAATCGAACGGTTCATCGACCGAGAGTGTTAAATGTTCCGGGGCAATCTCATTGGCCACATCGATGGCTTCGTCCATGGTGGTGACCACGAAGGCAACCGAATGGCGCGCGATGGACTTGGCCGCAATCTTTTCTCGTTGCAGCCCCTTCAGCTGGCTGTCGATGAGTCGCACCACGTCCTTTGCCAACTGAGCCGATGTGGTGACGAGATAGACTTGCGCATCCTCATCATGTTCCGCTTCGCAGAGCAAATCGGCCGCGACATGCGCCGGCTTGGCGTCGCCATCTGCGACGACGAGCAGCTCACTTGGGCCTGCCACCATGTCGATTCCAACCGTGCCGTAGAGGAGCCGCTTGGCCGTCGCAACATAAATATTACCGGGACCCACGATTTTGTCGACGCGCTGGATTGTCTTGGTTCCATAGGCCATCGCTCCAATCGCTTGCACACCCCCGACACGATAGATCTCCGTCACACCGGCGATGTCGGCTGCAACCAGCAAATAGGGATTGATCGGGCCTTTTTGTGGCGGCGTGCACATCACGACACGTGAGACGCCTGCGACCTTAGCCGGAATCGCGCACATCAAGACCGATGAAGGATAGACGGCCTTGCCCCCCGGCACGTACACCCCGACTGCATCGACGGGCGTGACCACCTGCCCCAGCGTCGCCCCGTTGTCCTGATACATCCAAGTCTTGATGCGCTGGCGTTCGTGGAACGACGTGATCCTCTGGGCCGCAAACCGGAGTGCGTCGCCCTCGTCTTTCCGAATGTGGAAGTAGGCCTCTTTGATCTCTTCGGGGGTGACGCGCAGCTCCGTCTCCTTCATGGAGACGCGGTCGAACTGTTTCGTATAACGGAGAACAGCCCTATCGCCGCCCCGTTCCACGGCTTGCAAAATCGACTTGACCGTCTTTTCGACGGCAGCCCCCTGCACGCGGGCACGCGACGCCACTTTCTTGAGGGTGGGGAGAAAAGCTCGCTCAGTGGAGGCTACAATCTTCATGCGCGTGTGCGTCTGACCGTTCGACGTGCCCCACGCGAAGCTTTGCGCGGAGCAGCTGTTCGAGACCCTGCTGATGTGGCACTGACAGCCCGGAGCTTTTTAATTAACTCTGTGACCACCGCGTGCTCCAGCTTCAGGCTCGCTCGATTGACAATCAGCCGAGCAGTAGACTGCGCAATGCACTCCACCTCGACAAGACCATGCGCCTTGAGCGTATTGCCTGTCTCGACCAGATCGACAATCCGATCAGCCAGACCGACCAACGGCGCCAATTCAATCGAACCGTACAACTTGACGATTTCGACCGATACGCCGCGCTGATTGAAATATCGCTCGGTGATCTTCGGATACTTGGTCGCGACCCGAATTTTCGAGGACAGCCGATCGCGTGAGGCCTGTCCTTTGAGCGCAGCGACAACGATTCTACACGCTCCGAACCCTAAATCCAATGACACATAGACATCGCTGTCCTGCTCCATCAAGACGTCTTTCCCGACAATCCCGACATCCGCTGCACCATATTCGACATAGGTCGGCACATCGGTGGGTCGCACGATCAGAAACGTCATGCCAATCTCCGGACATGGAAATACCAGCCGACGGCTTTCGGTAGAGAGGCTGCCCATGGCATAGCCTGCCCGGCGAAAGACGTCCAGCGTGAGATCCAGCATTTTCCCCTTTGACAAAGCAATCGTCAGCATGATGTCAGTGAATCTCGGCCGGAGCCGTGCCTTCTTTATGACGGGTGATCGTCGCACCCAACCCGCGCAGTTTCTCTTCCATCCGCTCATAGCCACGATCCAGATGGTAGACTCGGAGAATCTCCGTCGTGCCTTCCGCCGCAAGACCAGCCAAGACCAACCCTGCACTCGCACGAAGATCAGATGCCATCACCGGAGCTCCAGCCAATCTGCTCGGTCCGGTCACCACCGCCCGATTGCCTTCGACCTTGATGTCGGCCCCCATCCGTCGCAACTCCTCGACATGCATGAAACGGCTTTCGAACACCGTCTCTGTAATCACACTCGTACCTTCGGCGGATGTCATTAAGGCCACCATCTGTGCCTGCATGTCGGTGGGGAACCCAGGATAGGGCAATGTCCGAATATCGATGCCTTTGAGCGGCGATCCCGCGTTGAGATGGATCTGCTCCTTTTCCACCTGTATCTCGACGCCGGCTTCACGCAGCTTCATCAGCAAGGCGTCCATGTGATTCGGACGGCATCGATTGAGCGTCACCGCTCCCCGCGTAATGGCCCCGGCCACGAGATAGGTGCCGGCTTCGATACGATCGGGAATGACGTCATGATCACTCCTCTGCAACTCACGGACCCCTTCGATCGTGATGACATCCGACCCGGCACCGTCGATGCGCGCACCTCGCTTCATGAGAAAATTCGCGAGGTCCACAATCTCCGGTTCCTTCGCGGCATTTTCAATGACCGTGGTTCCCTGGGCGAGCGATGCGGCCATCATCAAATTTTCCGTTCCCGTGACCGTCGGCGTATCGCAATAGATCTGAGCACCCGTCAACCGCTTCGCTTTGGCCCGAATATACCCGTGTTCCATCGACACGTCCGCGCCCATTTTGGCGAGCCCGGCAAGATGGAGATTGACGGGCCGTGACCCAATGGCGCAACCACCTGGCATTGACACCGTGGCTTCTCCCCATCGCGCCAATAACGGTCCTAACACGAGCACGGAGGCCCGCATGGTCTTGACCAGATCGTAGGGGGCCTGGGTCGAGGTGATCACCTCGGCGTTAATGACCGCACGATTCCCCTCATGGTGAACCTTTGCACCCAAAATGCCCAACAGCTTGCCCATGGTCACGACATCCACCACGCGAGGCACATTCGTAATCACGCATTCCCCGCCGCCGAGTATGGTGGAGGCTAAGATCGGCAACGCGGCATTCTTCGCCCCGCCGATCTGGACTTCTCCTCGAAGCGGTGTCCCACCTGTGATAATTGTACGATCCATCGTCTAGTAGGCTGCAGGAGAGCTCAGTGTATACATAATATGCCGTTGGGGCTTTCCATATTGGCGTTGATGCCAACACAGCCTCAGGATGCTCAAAAAGGCTGTCCGGACAGGCCGTAGCGGACAACGACCGGAGACGTACTCTCTGAGGTACGTTGAGGCTCTGCGCGAAACGAGAACGTCGCTGGCGAACTATTTGAGCATCCTGCTATGTCCCGACTCGCTCCACAATGACCACACGCTCAAGCCCTGCTTCATCATAGACAAGCCGATGGAATCTGTACCCTGATATCTGCTCAACGATCTGGCGTATCGCGCGCGCCTGACCGGCGCCGATTTCCAGGATCAATGCGCCGCCGGGAGAGAGGTACCGACAAGCCTCTTGCAGCAGCCGTTCGTGCAACTCCGTCCCCTGAGGCCCTGCTACCAGCGCACCGGGCGGTTCAAACAACCGTACTTCAGGCTGAAGTGTCGCCCAATCGGCCTCCGCAATATAGGGAGGATTCGAGACGATGACGTCAACCTGTCCCTCTAACTTCTGCCCTGCCAATGCTCCCAGCAAGTTGCCTTCCAGCCATATAATGCGTTCTCCTACCGAATGGCGGATAGCGTTTTGCCTCGCAACATCGAGAGAGCGACTTGATAGATCAGTGGCAATCAGTCGAGCGCGAAGCCTCTGCCGTGCAATCGCCACAGCAATGCACCCGGACCCCGTACAGACATCGACGATAGTGGCCGATTGCTCGGCAGAAATCCGTTGTGCGACATACTCCACCAACAGCTCGGTCTCCGGCCTCGGAATGAGCACCGTCGGATTCAAATGAAACTCCAGCCCGCAAAATTCTTGCGTCCCGAAAATATATTGCAAGGGCTCTCGACCGACCCGCCGTTGGACCAGCCCCTTTACGTCCGCCAGTTCAGTAGAGGCCAGCAATCGGTCTCGATCGGTCACCACATGATGCGCGGGAAGCCGGAGCACATGCTGCACAATCCACAAGGCCTCCTGCTCCGCGCTCTCAATACCGGCCTGATCCAGTAAACGTCGTGACTCGGCAATCGCCTCGCCGAGCGTGGCCTGTCCTGCCGATTGCGGGATAGGAGCAACTGCATCCATATTATGCGGCTCCCACTTCTTGCTGATGCTGCGCCTTCAGTGCCTGGACGAACTCGCCGAGGTCGCCATCGAGTACCTGCTCCAACTTATGCAAGGTCACGCCGACGCGATGATCCGTCACCCGATTCTGAGGAAAGTTATAGGTGCGAATCTTCTCGCTTCGCTCGCCTGTGCCCACTTGAGCCTTACGATTCTGTGCGATTTCGGCTTCATGCTTCTCCCGCTCCGCCTCGACAATTCTGGCCCGCAGAGTCCGCATAGCCTTTGTACGGTTCTTCAGTTGCGACCGTTCGTCCTGACAACTCACCACCACACCGGTCGGAATATGGGTGATCCGCACGGCCGACTTTGTCGTGTTGACGCTCTGGCCTCCGGCACCGGATGAACAGAAGGTGTCGATTCGAAGATCCATAGGATCGATCTGAACATCGACCTCGTCCACTTCGGGCATCACCGCGACAGTCACGGTCGACGTGTGAATCCGACCACTGGCCTCAGTGACGGGAACACGCTGTACCCGGTGGACCCCAGCTTCGAACTTGAAATGACTGTACGCACCCTTGCCTTCGATGAGCGCAACAACCCCCTTGTAGCCTCCACCCGTAGTTTCTGTGGCTTCAACCATATCAACCTTGAAGCCTTTGATCTCCGCGTACTTGCTGTACATGCGAAACAACGCGCCAGCGAAGAGTGCCGCCTCGTCACCGCCGGTTCCGGCGCGGACTTCGAGGAGCAAGCTCTTCTCGTCTCGCGGGTCTTTCGGAATGAGCCACTCTTGGGCCTGTTGCTCGATCTCGCGCTGCTGGCTTTCGAGGGCGGCGCTCTCCTCCATCGCCATCTTATGCAATTCGGATCCGGCCATGGGATCTGCAAGAATTTGTGCGGCTTCCTCCAGCTGCCTTGCGTTGTCTCGATAGGTGGCGAGAAGCTTGGCCGCCGGTTCGATATCCGTCCGTTCCTTATTGACTTTGTGCAGTTGCGAGGGCTGACTCATCATGGACGGATCCATGAGCTGATTCGTCAACTCATCGTATCGAGTCGCCAGCACTTCCCACTTTTTCAGCAGCACGGCTTCCATAGCCCCGTTTCCTCCTGACGCGCGTTCAACCTTCCGCACACAAACAAAGAGACCCTGCCCCTCAGCGAAGCAGGGTCTCTCATATGATCTCTTCTCGAACTACTTGTCTTTCTTCGCGTACTTCTTCTTGAACCGTTCAACGCGCCCTTCGGTGTCGATAATCTTCTGCGTCCCCGTGAAAAACGGATGACAGTTTGAACAGATATCGACATTGATGTCGCCGCCCGTCGATCTGGTCTTATATTTATTGCCACAGGCGCAATGCACTGCGACTTCCCGGTACACGGGATGGATACCCTTCTTCATAATTTACTCCCCCGCCATCACAGTCATCAGCCTTCGCCTATTCGAAGGCCCGCCACTCTACCCTGTCTCAATGACTGGATACAAGCTGGATATTATCGATTCATCGACTGCAGAAATTCCTGATTGGTCTTGGTCCCATGCAGCTTGTCCATCAAAAACTCCATGGCTTCCATTGTCCCGAGTGGGCTCAACACCTTGCGCAAAATCCACATCTTGTTGAGACGATCCTTATCCACCAACAATTCTTCTTTTCTCGTCCCGGATTGGCTGATATCGATGGCCGGGAAGAGCCGCTTATCGGCCAGACGGCGATCGAGATGAACTTCCATGTTGCCGGTACCCTTGAACTCTTCAAAAATAACATCGTCCATACGGCTGCCGGTATCGACCAGCGCGGTCGCCATAATGGTGAGACTGCCGCCATTTTCAATGTTGCGGGCCGCTCCAAAGAACCGCTTTGGACGCTGGAGGGCATTCGAGTCCAACCCTCCCGACAACACCTTGCCGCTTGGTGGCGCAATGGTATTGTAGGCACGCGCCAGGCGGGTAATACTGTCTAATAATACGACGACATCTTTCTTATGTTCGACCAGCCGCTTGGCCTTTTCAAGCACCATTTCAGCCACTTGGGCATGGCGTTGGGCCGGCTCATCGAAGGTCGAGCTGATGACTTCGGCCTTGACCTGCCGTTGCCAGTCGGTCACCTCCTCCGGCCGCTCGTCGATAAGCAGCACGATCAAAGTGACTTCTTTATGATTCTTGAGAATAGCCCGGGCGATGGCTTGCAACATCATCGTTTTTCCGGTTCGGGGAGCCGCGACGATCAGCCCTCGCTGGCCTTTGCCGATCGGAGTCGTGAGCTCCATCACGCGAGTGCAATATTCTTCACGGTCGAACTCAAGATTCAGACGCTCTTCGGGATAGAGCGGCGTCAGGTTATCGAAGAGGATCTTGTCGCGAGAGACTTCAGGGTCTTCAAAGTTGACCTTTTCGACCTTGAGTAACGCGAAATACCGCTCGCTCTCTTTCGGCGGTCGGATCTGCCCGGACACGGTGTCGCCGGTTCGCAAATTAAAACGCCGGATTTGAGAGGGGGAGATATAAATATCGTCGGGGCCTGGGAGATAATTCGAGTCGGGAGCGCGCAGGAACCCGAATCC
>JBBRRN010000166.1:0-7718 GCA_038200685.1 Nitrospirales bacterium | reverse complement strand
GTAGGCACGCGAGTGCTGGACAAAGGCGTGACGGAATCGGTGTTGGGGTTCAGTTATCGCCTCATGCCACACCTCTTGTGGCAAACCTACGCAGTTGAGAATCTCGACTTTATTACTGGGAGCGCAGCAGACTTCACACTTTCGACATTGATGACCTATCGAATCGAGTCTTAAGTGACGAAGAACGTTCTGCCGTGGAGACAGGCTTAACCCCTTGACAATATGGGATTTGCATGTGACACTCACCCCTGCAAGCGCTCGAGGTACCACACTGTTTCGCCACTGTTTATCTGAGCAAAAATCGTTGTGACTAGTGTAGGCATTGACACAAAGGAGTATTTGCCATGTCGCTCTTGAAAAAAATTCATGGCCCGGACGATTTGAAACGGTTATCACCGGAACAGTTTCCCGCCTTGTGCCAGGAGCTACGGGAGCAAATTATCGGTGTAGTGTCCAATGTCGGAGGGCACCTGGCTTCAAACCTCGGAGTGATTGAACTCACGGTGGCATTGCACTATCTGCTCAATCCCCCCAAGGATAAGATCGTATGGGATACGAGCAACCAAGCGTATGCGCACAAACTCCTTACTGGGCGCCGGGAACAGTTCCACACGCTTCGACAGTACGGGGGGTTGAGCGGATTCACGAAACGTGAAGAAAGCGTCTACGATACGTTCAACGCAGGCCACGCGGGAACCGGCGTCTCTGCAGCCTATGGCATGGTCGAGGCGCGTGAGCAGTTAAAACAGCGGCACAAGGTGGTCTGCATCGTCGGTGACGGCGCCATGACGGCCGGCATGACGCTGGAAGGCCTGCACCATGCCGGAGGACTGGGAAAAGATTTTCTGGTCATTCTGAACGACAACCAAATGTCCATCTCGAAAAACGTCGGGGCCATCTCCTCCTATTTGAATCGGACCTTCACCGGTGAATTTTATGCCAAGATGCGGGAGGAAACCGGACAGCTACTGGGGAAGATTCCCCATATCGGATCAGATGTGCAAAAGTGGGCTCGACGAGCTGAAGAACTGGCAAAGGGCGCGATTCTCCCTGGGCTACTCTTTGAAGAGCTTGGGTTCAGATATGCGGGGCCGATCGACGGACATAACTTCGAGCACCTGCTGCCCACCTTGGACAACGCGTTGAAGATGAAGGGGCCAGTGTTGCTTCATGTCATTACGAAAAAGGGGCTGGGCTATGAGCCTGCGGTGAAGAATCCGGTGTGGTTCCATGCCTGCCCGCCTTTTGTCCGGGAAACGGGAGCTCCGGCGAAGAAAGCGGCGCGGCCATCCTATACGCAGATCGCCATTGAGTCGTTGGTAAAGTTGGCCCGAGTGGACAAGCGGATTGTCGCGATCACGGCTGCGATGTGTGAAGGAACCGGCCTCAATATTTTCGAGAAAGAGTTTCCAGACCGGATCTACGACGTGGGGATAGCAGAACAACATGCTGTCACATTCGCCGCGGGTCTTGCGACGCAGGGCCTTCGCCCAGTGGTGGTGATGTATGCTACATTTTTGCAGCGCGCGTACGATCAGGTCGTTCACGATGTTGCCACGCAAAATCTTCCGGTGACCTTCTGCATCGATCGTGGCGGGCTGGTTGCCGAAGATGGGACGACACACCACGGCGCATTCGATTTTGCCTATCTGCGCCACATGCCGAATATGGTCGTGATGGCCCCGAAGGATGAAAATGAGTTGCAACATATGCTGACGACCTGCATCCAGTATGACGGGCCCGCCTCGGTGCGATACCCAAGAGGATTGACCTTGGGCGTGACGATGGATCAAGAGGCGAAGGCATTGCCGATCGGGAAGGCCGAGCTGTTGCGTGATGGGACAGACGTGGCGATCGTGGCCATCGGGGTGCCGGTCTCGCATGCGGTGACGGCGGCAAAACGGCTTGAGGAAGAGGGAGTTTCCACGGCGGTGGTGAACGCGCGTTTTGTAAAACCTCTGGATCAGGATTTGATCGTCGAGGTGGCGAAGCGCGTTCGTTATGTGGTGACGGTTGAAGAAGGCTGTAAAATGGGTGGGTTCGGCTCAGCCGTGCTCGAAGCCCTGTCCGATGGTGGCGTAACGCATGTGACGACGAAGATCTTGGGGCTGCCGGATTGGTACGTTGAGCAAGGACCTCAGGACTTCCTGCGTGAACGATATGGGCTAACGGCGGAAGGTATCTATCAGAGTGTGAAGGAACTCATCGGCAAGACACCAGCTTCTTCTCGGGAAGTATTCACGTTGGCGGCATCGATCGGTCATCTGCCCCATGGAGATGAGCAGGGAAGCTGATAGAGGACGTGAGGCGTACAGTGTTAGGGGTGATTCGAGAATAGTCGAATGCACATTACAAGACGAAAAACGCGGCAGATTCGAGTTGGCAAGCTCAAGATCGGGGGAGATGCGCCCGTGTCCGTGCAGTCAATGTGTTCGACTGACACGCGCGATGTCGCAGCGACGGTCGAACAAATTCGCCAGTTGGAGGCCGCAGGGTGCGAAGTGATTCGCGTGGCCGTGCCGGACGACGAAGCGGCGGCGGCGTTGCCAAAGATCAAGGCGGCGATGACCGTGCCGCTGATCGCGGATATTCATTTCGACCATCGGTTGGCATTGAAAGCGGCTGAGATCGTGGACTGCGTCCGAATCAACCCAGGCAACATCGGGGCCTGGTGGAAAGTCGAAGAAGTCATCAAGGCGGTCAACGAGCGAGGCATTCCCTTGCGCATCGGCGTAAACGGCGGGTCGCTCGAGCGGCCGTTGCTGGATAAGTATGGCTGGCCGTCCCCGGAAGCCTTGGCCGAATCGGCGCTCAATGCCGTTCATGCGTTAGAAGACGTGGGATTCACGAACATGAAGGTGTCGTTGAAGGCGTCGGATGTACAGCACGCGATCGATGCCTATTGGTTGTTTGCGCACCAGTCCGACTACCCGGTGCATATCGGTATTACCGAGGCAGGAACGGCGATGACGGGCGCCGTCAAGTCCACCATGGGCCTTGGATACTTGCTTTCGCAGGGTATCGGCGACACCTTGCGTGTGTCGCTTGCTGCCGATCCGGTTGAAGAAGTGAAGGTGGGGTTCGAGATCTTGAAATCGCTCGAACTGCGCCACCGGGGGATTAATGTCATTGCCTGTCCTACCTGTGGCCGCGTGGAGATCGACGTGGTGAAGTTGGCCAATGAACTGGAAAAGAAGCTAGGCCATATTACGACCCCACTCAATGTGTCGGTTCTCGGCTGTGTCGTGAACGGTATCGGCGAAGGGAAGGAAGCGGATATCGGGATCGCCGGCGGTGAAGGCAAAGGCATTCTATTCAAGAAGGGCAAGCTCGTCCGAAAAGTGCCGATCGAAGAGTTGATGGACACATTGATTTACGAGGTCGAGCTGATGGCCAAGGAAAAGGAAGCTGAAGGGAATGGGGAGTCCGTGGTCTCTTCGAACGAAGGGTGGGAATCGATGGTCCCGCAGTCGGATCAGCCTGCGACACTCGGGAAAGAAATTCCCGTGCTGCCCAACCGATAATCACGCACCTGCCCCTTCAATTTGTCATCTCCTTTAAACTCTACATTGAGATATCGGAGCAAGGCCCGCTATAATGCACGCGGGGCGCCGTACCCAAGTGGTTAAGGGAGCAGTCTGCAAAACTGCGATGCAGCGGTTCGACCCCGCTCGGCGCCTCCAATCATTCCCATTGATATCTTAGGCACTTCCGCTACTCCTCGCCGCTCGTCACGAATCACCACATTTGCGTTACTCCCGGTTGCGCTCCCGGTTTTCATCGCGATGACGCCAAGGCTGGCCTTGTTGACTGCGGTTCGCAAGTGGGCAGGGGAAAGATGCGCGTAACGCATGGTCATGGTAATCGTGGAATGACCCATAAGCTCCTGCACGCTTCGAATATCGACCCCAGCCATGACTGCTCGTGAGGCGAAGGTATGCCTGAGGGTGTGCCATGTTGCTCCCTCAATTCCGGCTTGTTTCAGGGCAGGGTCGTAGATCTTTACGACAAAGTTTCTTCCTTGCATGGGTTGTCCTGGAATCAAGGGACTCGGAAAAAGAAAAGGGCTATGGGTCCATGAGGATAACTCTCCAATAATTGCGATGGCCGATTCACTCAGAATGACATGCCGGGTCTTGCCCGATTTGCTCAGAGGAATCGTGAGAATGCCTTGCTCAGTGTTCACGCAGTCCCAGCGGGCATGAAACTGCTCACTCAATCGCAATCCAGTTTCTAAGGAAAAGGCCACTACTGCCCAGTGTTCGGGTGAGAGATATTCGCGAAGTCTCGCAATTTCAGCTTCGGTCAAGAACCTGAGGCGTCCGGTCGGCTCAGGAAAGAATCGCACCCCTTTGACGGGATTGGTCACCAAATAACTCTCCGCAATAGCAAGGTTCAGGATATGTCTCAGCGCTGCAAAATATCGGTTGATGGTGTGGGGACCTCTATTGGCCTTTGCTTTCATCTTGGCTTGAATATGCCGTAAGTCATCAGCGGAGATCTCGGCCAGGAGCTTTCTCCCCAAGAGTTTCTTCCAGAAACGGCCGTACTGGTGCATGTTGCGAAGGCCGCGAGAAGTCACGCCCTCTAGATAGCGTGTGATCCAAGCACGAAGCGTCAAGGCTTTTGAAGAGTCGTACTTTTCCGGGAAGTAGCGGCCTTCCCGAACGTCGGCCTTCAGGCGGCCATACAGGGTCTTCGCTTGCGTCTTAGAATCTGCCCGATACCACTTCTCTCTGCCGTTGACGTACAAGCGGATCCACCAAAGCCCATTTTTAAAAACCAGACCTCGATCCTTACCGTGTCTTCTTGACATGTGATCCTCCTCGACGCGCTTGGGGTTGGGTCTTCGATTCCCTCAAGACAGGTTTGCCATCCGCCGGGTGATCCATCTTTCGTAATGGACGCCCTTTTCGCCATTTCCGTGAGGCGACCCGCATTTGGCAGCGCGGATCACAAAATAGTTGATCGCGTCGCGCCGCCAGAAAGATGCGCTGGCACTCCTGGCAGGGGCGGATGCGTCCCGCATGGTACGCCAATGACACCACCACGCGGTATTCAAATTCCTTCGTCTTGGGTGTGGTCGCTACCAGGAGGCTCCCGTGGCGCGCGTGGAGTGCGCCGGGCATGGTGACGACTAGGGTGAGATCTGAAAAGGTGATGGGCGCGACCGAGTGCTCCCACAAGTGTTCTAGATGACCCCGAATCGTGCCTTGAAGCTGCGTCGCCTCCTTGCGACTCGGCAGCGTGTATTCCAGCGTTTCGCCCGGGATCGCCTGCACCGTCCACCCACTCGCTGAGGCGGTGGGCAGCGCGTGGCGATCTGGACCGTCGGCCTCGGCAAAACTCGCCACCTCATAGGCGAGGACCATCCATTCACTGGGGGTCAGCGCGTCGAGGTCACGTTGGATGAACTGTAGGAGCCAACCGATCTCCCCATTGGGGGCGGTCGTGATACGCTCCCGCGCTTTGTTCATCTCGCGGTCAAATTGTTGCCGGATGGCCTGCCGATTCAATGTCATGGCGCGCTCTTCCTCCTTCATCATGCCTGAGCCGCTTTCGAATACTCATCCCATACACGGTGAATAAATTCTCAGAAAGATACCTGCTCTGTACGACAAATCTCTTGGTGCGCTTCTCTCCAATGTGGTAATGGCTTAGTCATAAGTCATGTCTATATCAATACATACATGATGCTGTCAATCACATTCACTACAAGGAGGTGCCTGTATGCGACCCAGTGCCAAGCTGCTCACCGTGCGAGAGGTGGCCGATCGACTCGGGTTGAAGGAAAGCACGATTCGGAAACGCATCCTGCAACGGCAGATTGCCTATGTAAAGCCCAGTCTCCGGGCCGTGCGGATTCCCATTGAGGAACTCGAACGCATCCTCACTGCTGGCTTTCGGCCCGTGGTGACGCCCAATACGACCATCTAACCTGAACGAATCGAATGGCTCAGCCACGGAGGCATCAATGGGAGTACGCGAGACGCAGCCTGGGGCCGACGGACGGGTCGCGACGCCGAGTGTGGACACCACACCGGCGGCGCAGCCGCCAAGCCCCCGACCTAGTATTACGGGGGCAGAAACTGCACACCTCAAGGACAAGCCTCCTCTCGACGGGTTCCGGTTCAGCGTCGATTGGCTGGCCTTCACGGTGCCTTCCTCCAGCGTGGAGGAGGTCCAACAACGCATAGGCGGTGAATGGATGGAGCTGAAGAAAGGGTTCAGCGGCTATCCTCGTGCCTGGCTGAATGTCAGCACGGGAGGAGGTAGTGGCCGCATGGGGACTGGGATGCCCCATCGAGCACGCGAGGTCCACGTTTCCCTGTCCGGTGAGATTGTCTCGGCCTGGGAGCCGGAGAAGGTACAGGCCATCTGTCGCTGGATCAATGAGCTCAAAGGGCATGGGACCCGCGTCGATGTCGCCTTGGATGATCGAACCGGGCATGCCACGGTGAGTCACGTGATTGCCGCTGCCGATGCAGGACAAGCGGTCATGCGGTGGAGGACCTATGATGCCAAGCGACGATGCTCCTACAAGGGCCAAGACGACATTCAGGGCGAGATGGTCACCTTTGGGAGCCGACAGAGCGAAACATATCTGCGCGTCTATGATAAGCGGATGGAGGCAGCAGGGAAGGGAGAAGTAGTCGAAGGGCCATGGGTCCGCTGGGAGTTGGAGTTTAAGAAAGACCGAGCGCAACTGTGTGTGGATCTGTTTGCGCATCTGCCAGTTGACGAGTGGCGTGAGTTCACGGTGGGACTTCTGAAATCCTGTATCTCATTTCGAGACACGACGGCGGGTTCCCCAGCCTGGGAGCGATGTCGGTCGTCGGAACTCCCCTGGTGGAAGGCGCTGACGGAAGGGTTCACGCGATGCCGGTTTCATGTGGAAACGACAGACCGCAAGCTGGAAGAGGTGTTGGCGTGGTTCTCACAAGCCATGGGGCCTACGCTTGCGGCCCTCTATTGCGCGGTGGGACCCGAATGGATGACCAACGTGATTCAGTCTGGATCGCGCCGCTGGAAGCCACAGCATTATCAGCTGATGAAGAAACCGAAGCCCAAACGCCCGTATCTATTGACGGCAACATGAACCGGACTGGACCAGGAGTTGATCCTCCATTTAATATTCGCCGGCGGGGACGCGGGCGCACCATCATGGGGGGATAGGGGGGTGTCGTACGACTCCCCCCTGAACTCCTAAGAACTCAAGGCCTCACAGTCGTTTGCCCACAAAACCTGTAAAACTTGTAGCCACCAAACCCTCGGAAATTCGACCCACCAAGATTAGGCCCCCTCCGTCCCTAAATCAGATGATTGGAGAACCGTCTTACCCTCCACTACGAGTGCAAACCTAAGGTTGATCAGGTATCATTCGACGTTCTAAATTGGAGCGCGGACAGACCTGGGTCTATGCAGACCACCGACCCATTATGAGGGCACCGATGACGAGACCTGACTCGGCGAGTCTTACAAGTGGCTGGCAACAAAGTACTCTATGGGAACTGATTCGGAAGAGTCTCTCACCTTTGGCATCCGACGTAGCCAGCACGCTGAATGAGTGTATGGGGGATATTCAATTAATCCTCTCTAAGGGGGGAACAGCTGCAACGGATTTTACTCTACACGATGATGGGCATGCATTTAGAGTTGCTGAACGCATGTGCAAAATCATTCCAACGGAGGTGTTAAAAGAGCTAACTATCTATGAG
>JBBRRN010000165.1:0-7719 GCA_038200685.1 Nitrospirales bacterium | reverse complement strand
GGCTATGAACTGGCTCGCATATTGTTAGACCTGCGGCCGTTTCCTGTCATGTTGTTTGTTTCGGGCTATGAGCAGGACTTCTTCGACTTAGACCGGACGGTCTGCGTCAAGAGTGAGTTTCTGTTAAAACCCTTCGGACTCAATGTTCTCGTTAGGAAGATTCATGAGCTGTTGGAAACTGTTCAGCAGTGAGAGACATATTGTGAGGTGTGAAATGTTGAACCAAATAGACCGGGCGACCAGATAGCTTCGACAGATTCGATTAACCACCATTATGCCTTGTCATTTCCCGCCTCAGAACTTGAACCCAAGAACTTCGCAATCAGAGATTCTTGCCCGGCTTTCACAGCAACAGGTTTGCACCAGGCTCTGCGTCAAAATACATTGCCACTTTAGAACGTATTCGCGCTATGGAATGTGAGTAGAGGATGGTGAGGTGCCTGACTTGATGTTGATGGAGTCTGGGCTTCTCCACTTCGACCAACGAACCTGATTGCTATAAATGACAGGATAAATTTTGATGCTCTAGGCCTGTAGCCAAGCAAGGGAAGAGTGAGCCCTGACTTCAAAAATCAAGATTTCTCAACGGCGACGTTGTGGTATCAAAAGCTTGACCCTTGTTCTACAGATCTCGGTTCCTGAGGGCAAGGAGGCTGACTTACGATGTGGTTATGGAAGAAGAGGTAGAACCATCAGAAGGGTAGGATGCGGTTCCGTCAAGGGCTTCATTGAGGATTTGAAGAGACTCATTGAGGAGGTCTGCTGCGCAGCTTAGCGTCACGTGGATTTGTTGGAGCGCTTCTTCCCATCGCCCTTCCTGGTATAAAGATTGAAAACGGCGATGATGTTCTTCCATGATTGCTTGCTTCGCATCCAGCATAAGACTATCTACAGCTGTCACAGTAGCCTCCCATTCGTGAGGTCGAGACTAGGACGATAACAAATCCATATATCGACAGCAATGATACGAATGGGTGGGTCAGTGAGCGACGCGATCCTAATCCAGGAAGTCGGATCTCTCAGCAGCTATTGATGCGTTCCCTCTCGCGTTGTGCCTCTTGACTGGCCGCTTTTATGTGATTTTTTCATGAAGTGCCATACAACCTATGGGTTAGTGTCACTGAAAGCTACGTCAAAAATGAAGGTCTGATGACTGCTCACGCGAACGCCGAAGTTCCTCTATTTCATATCCTCCTTTTCATCTAGACCCTCAGATTCGTTGGACTTCCAGAAGACCATCATGACTCCGTGCGACACACAGTTTACAGAATATTTACACGGAATTGACAGGATTGGAATGTGCCCCAGGTAGGCTGGAGACACATAAACGCACCATGTCACACACCACAATGGAACAGACACTCTCGAACGGTTGGCCCAAGCGATTCAAGGTCATGCTCATGGCCTCTGACGTCACACGTATTTGGGAAGCGGGCACGCGGTTGATCTTAAGTTTTCTCACGCTGACGATCCTCCTCGGCTTAGCAGGCGGCGTTGTCAAAACGTTTCTAGACCTGCGGCTTCTCCTGTCCGTCAACGTAGAGGTGGCGCTTCGGCAGGTATTGGTCGATACGCTAACCCTGCTGGCCGTCGTCGAAGTGTTGAAGACGACCCTTGCATACTGCTCTGACGGGCGTGTCCGGGTTACCTTTATCATCGACACAGTTCTTGTCGTGATGCTGACGGAGGTCATCTCACGATGGTTCACGGGCGGGCTATGGCCTCAATTCGCGATACTGGGAGGCATCTTATTTACGCTAGGTCTTCTGCGTATTGTGGCTATCCGGTACAGCCCGGCGCCGCCCACCCAACATGCCAATCAACTGGGGCTCTCATTTCCATAATCTCACCAGGAGGTACCGATGCCTAGCAATGCACTGCTTGAATCAGCGCCGGAAGTTCATCCGGTGCAATGTGAGCGTGATCACACCGATGCCCTTACGGCGACCATTCTTGACCATCTTAATGAGCAGACTGTCATTAGTCTGGACTCGCTCATCTGCCTCATGCCTCAATACACCTGGAACCAAATTTTTCAGGCCGTCGATCAACTCGCCCGAGGCAATAAGATCGTTCTTCGCCGACACCGATTTGACTACATGCTCTTCTCGACCAATTTTCTGGCATAACTACATCCTGACAATCCGCCAGAGCGTGCCGCATTTGCGATGAGCCTGCTGTATTGCAGGGCGGGGTGTCGCTCTGACGCTTCTTGTCGAGGAATAATCAATCTGAAGAAGAAGGAAAGCTCAACCTTGAGGAAGACGTTCCTTGGAAGGTCCTGGCGGAGTGGTATGACGGATGATCTTGCCCTCCACGAGATAGACTACGAGCTCGGCGATGTTGGTGGCATGATCGGCCATCCGCTCGAGGTATTTGGCAATGAAGCTCAAGCGAATAGCGCGTGAAATCGTGCGCGTATCCTCCAACATAAATGACAGCAATTCTCGGAACAACTGTTCCATCAGATCATCAACGTAGTCGTCGTCCGCGAGCACCTTCCTGGCGAGCTGAGCATCATCCTTCACGAATGCATCAATGCTGTGCTTCACCATCATCCGCGCCATATTGCCCATCATCGGAATATCGATGTAGGGCTTGAGCTGGGGCTCTTCGTTCAGCTCGATCACCCGCTCAGAGACATTTTCCGATAGGTCGCTGATTCGCTCAAGTTCGGTGGCGATTTTCATTGCTGTCGTGACCAACCGTAAGTCTCGCGCGGCAGGCTGATGGAGGGCCAGCAACCGAATACTCTCTTCATCGATCTCCACATCCAAGGCATTGATCTGATGATCCCGCTCAATGACCTCACGGGCGAGGGCTGAGTCGCGCGTCACCAGCGCGGTGAGGGCTTGGTCGATCTGATCTTCCGTCTGCGCAGCCATTCGCAGGAGCTTGGTCTTCAAGTCGGCAAGTTCTTCGTCAAAGTGGCGCTGTGTCATCATTGTCACCCAAATCGTCCAGTGATGTAGTCTTCGGTCTGCTTCTTTGAAGGTGTGGTAAAGAGCTGTTTCGTGAGTCCGAACTCCACGACTTCGCCAAGGTACATGAACGTTGTCCAATCGGACACCCGAGCTGCCTGCTGCATATTGTGAGTGACAATCACGACCGTCAAGTCTTGCTTCAAGGAAAAGAGCAGCTCTTCTATTTTGGCAGTGGCTACGGGATCCAACGCTGAGCAGGGTTCGTCCATCAGCAAAACATCCGGCTTAACCGCGAGTGCGCGGGCAATGCAGAGCCGTTGTTGCTGTCCCCCAGAGAGACCGAAGGCGCTGACGTGGAGCCGATCTTTCACTTCATCCCACAGCCCTGCGCCCTTGAGTCCCTCTTCTACAATCTGATCCAATTGACCACGGTTCTTGACTCCATGGAGGCGCGGTCCATAGGCCACGTTTTCATAGATCGATTTCGGAAAGGGGTTTGATTTCTGAAAGACCATCCCGACCCTTTTCCTCAGGTCGGTGATATCCACATCGGGGCTGTAGATATTCATGCCGTCAAGCAGCATGGTGCCTTCTAATCGAGTACCTTCAATCAAGTCGTTGAGCCGATTGATGCAGCGCAGCAAGGTAGACTTCCCACAGCCGGACGGCCCAATGAACGACGTGACCTGATTTTTGATAATTTCCAGATCGATATTAAAGAGAGACTTGCGGTCCCCATAAAAAAAGTTGACCTGATTCAAGGTCAGCTTGACGGCTTGAGCCTTGGAATTGTGGTCAGAAGACTGGTGAGGACTGTTCTGCACATTAAGCCTCTGTGAGTCGAGCCCGTGTGAGTGGAACGACTGCTGTGGCAAAACAGGAGTAGGGGGCATGACGTTTCTCCTTATAGCACTGATCCCGCATACTTTTTGCGCAAGTGGTTGCGAAGGACAATCGCCGTCAAATTTAACAGCACGACGACGGTGATCAATACGAGAGTCGTGATATAGACCATTGGCTTCGCGGCCTCCACATTGGGAGACTGAAAGCCCACGTCGTAAATATGAAACCCCAGGTGCATGAACTTTCGATCGAAGTGGAGAAAAGGCCAGGAACCGTCTATAGGGAGCGACGGCGCAAGTTTCACGACCCCTGTGAGCATAAGCGGCGCCACCTCTCCCGCTGCGCGAGCCATCGCCAAAATCAATCCAGTTAGAATACCCGGCAAGGCTGAGGGTATCACGACTTTGAGCATCGTTTCCAACTTGGTTGCGCCAAGCGCCAATGACCCTTCACGAAATTCTCTGGGCACGGCGGCCAGCCCTTCTTCTGTGGAGACAATGACCACCGGCACTGTGAGTAAGGCCAGCGTCAGGGACGCCCAGAGAATACCACCGGTGCCGAACGTCGGCGTCGGAAGTCGTTCGGGAAAGAAGAGGGTGTCGAGGGTTCCGCCGACGGCATACACGAAAAAGCCGAGTCCAAACACACCGAAGACAATCGAGGGCACGCCTGCGAGATTGTTGACGGCAATTCTTACCAGCCGAACCATGACGCCTTGCCTGGCATATTCTCGCAGATAGAGCGCGGCAAGCACGCCGAAGGGGACGACGACGAGGCTCATGATGATGACCATCATAACCGTACCGAAAATAGCCGGGAAAATGCCACCTTCCGTATTGGCTTCTCGAGGCTCAGTGCTGAGGACATCCAAGACATTCGTGCAATAGATCCAGCTCTTGTGAAGCAGGCCCATCTCGTTTGGCCGAAGGGCGCGAATCATCTGCCCAACTGGAATCTGTTTTTCTCGTCCGTTGGCATCGACCATCAGGGCAGAATATTCATTAAATTGCGTGCGCAGCGTTTCCAGTTCCAGGGTTTTTCCCTGGTAACGGGATTCAGCATCAGCGACCTGGGCTTTGAGGCTCTCGATTTTCCCTCTGTCCCTTGTCTCGGGGGCGGAGGCGTTCATTTCAAGCGCACGAATCTTCAGTCGGGCCTGCTCGATGTCCGCGTTCAGAGCGCCGATTTCGACTCTCTCGATCCGAGTGATCCGTTGATGAAGGGCATGGGCGCTGTCGATCAGTGGAGCCAAGGCGATCCACCCACTGTCATTCCCTTCTGCCTGAAGCGTCTCTCCTTTGTAGATCGCCTTGATCCTGGCATACATGTTGCCCCATTCGCGGCGTTCCAGGAGCACGAGGTCTGTCGGATAGGCTTGTGACACCACCTGATCGTCATTGACCCATTTGAAATCGAGCCCATAGATGTCACGATTCCCGATCTTGACCCGAAGCCGACTTTTCCCTTCGGGACGATCCGATGTGACAGAGCGAGGGATGACCTCGCGTCCAGCTAGTTGCCCCATCACGCGTTGTTGATTTTTCAGGGTGAGTTCGACGATGTCCGAGGTCCAAAAGTATCCCAAGCCGTTGATGGCGATCAACAGCAACAGCCCGAAGACCATGAGCAGGGATACCGAGACGCCGGCAGCGCATCCCCAGATGAAGATGTTGCCGGAGGCGAGGATTTTTTTGAATGAGGTGCGCATTAATACTGGCTATATTTCGTTCGCAATCGTTGCCGAATGATTTCCGCAACGGTGTTGATCAGAAAGGTAAAGATAAATAAGAGCACGGCCGCCAAGAATAAGATGCGATAGAGTGTGCCTCCGTAAGGGGCCTCTGGAATTTCTACGGCGATATTGGCCGATAACGTGCGAAAGCCATTGAAGAGGCTCCAATCCATAATGGGGGTGTTTCCCGTGGCCATGAGGACGATCATCGTTTCTCCAATGGCCCGGCCAAAGCCGATCATGAGCGCAGAGAAAATTCCTGGACTTGCCGAGACCAGCATGAGCTTGACCAGGGTTTGCCAGCGGGTGGCTCCCAGCGCAAGAGACCCGGCGATCAAATGCCGTGGGACGTTGGACAAGGCTTCCTCGGAAATACTGAAGATGATCGGAACGATGGCAAAGCCCATCGCACACCCCACCACAAGGGCATTCCGTTGGTCATACCGGAGTCCCCAATGGGTGGCGAACCAGGCTTTATAGTCAGATCCGAACAGGAACGACTCGATCGACTGGTTCAAGCCCAGACAGACCACGACGGCGCCGATGATGATGGGAATCAGGACAAACGATTCCATCCCAGGGCGAAGACGGCGAATGAGCATGGCTGGGAGATATTGCCAAAGAATCGACGCGACTGCGACGCTCACAGGCACAACCACCGTCATGGCGAGCATCGCAGGGAAAATTCGTTCGAGGGCAGGGGCTAGCCACAAGGCGGCCAAGAATCCCAGAATGACGGTCGGGAGCGCCGCCATGATCTCGATAGTCGGTTTGATCTTGGCTCGAAGATCGGGGTGCATAAACATCGACGTATAGATGGCGCCTAACAGAGCCAGAGGCACTGCAACCAGCATGGCGTATAGCGTCCCCTTCAGCGTGCCGAAGATCAGCGGGAGGAGACCGAACTTCGCTTCAAAATCGTCGGCGCCACTGGAGGATTGCCACACATGCGCCGGTGCCTCATAGCCTTCGTACCAGACGGGCTTGAATAGGGTTGCGAGGGTCGTCTCTGGATGAGGGTTGTGAATCGCATAGGTGAGCAATTCTCCCTGATCGGTGAGGGCCACGGCTCCATCGGCTTTAGAGGAAAATGTCAGGGTGCGAATCGCCTGCTGGTTCCCTGTCAGCTTCAGCACGGTCTGTGCCGAAGTGGAGTAGTGGACAAACAGATTGCCCTGCGTATCGCCGGTGATAAATCCTTTATCACGAAGGGATGGAGAGATCACCGTGACGGGAGAGGGATGCGGATCGAACCGATGAATCTGTTGAAAGCGAGTGAGCGAACTTTCTTGCGCTTGCCGCACCGGCATCCAGACTGAGACGTCGCCGCCGCTGCTACCGATGGCCAGCGACCGATCTCCGATCAAATAGGATAGGGCTGTGACCGACGAGCCGGCCTGAGTGACGGGAATGGTTTCGGCCAGACTCGGCTGGGCACCCTCTCGCACATCGTAGAGGTAGAGGTTCCCTCTAGCCGTTCCAATCGACAGTGTTTCACCACGGCTGTCAAAGATCAACGCGGTGACAGGTTCAGCGCCGTGACCGGTCAGTGCAACAGGGGCGGTCGAAGACGATGGGACGGCGTACCACAGGCGTCCTTGATTTGTCAGGGCGGCGGCGAGTACGCCTTGCTCCGTCGGCTGATAGGCCAAACGAATAATCTGCTCTTTAGCGGGAGTCAATTGTACCGGGGAGCCAAGGATGACAGTTGGAACGATGTGGCGTACCCCTGCTTCGAATCCGGCTGTGAATTCGATCGTTACAGGAATGAGGCGGCCGTCGTCCGTGCCGAAAGCGAATCGATTACCGGGCCCTACCGCTCGAGCCATGGCGGTGATGGAGACGTTCGCTAACGCTGGAGGGAGGTCAAGGGTGATGGGTGAGCCGGATTGCGCATTGAAGAAGCGGATCAGGTGATCGGATTCTGCCGTAAGTTGATAGATAATCTCTTGATATTCATCCATTCCGACCAAGCTGGATTGAGGAAGCACATTTGGTGGAGGGGTGCCGGTTACGTGACCGGTCTGAGTCGCGTGTGGAGGAAAAAATACGGGGGCGACTTCTTTTACCAAGAAAATAAAGATACCGATAATGCTCAGGATGACGGCAATCCCACCAATGGTGATGACAACTTGAGCCAACCGGTCGAACATGCGACGCCACATCACAGCCGCTGAGTGTCGTGATATCGTCGGCAGGGGCGTATAGCCATACGCCCCT
>JBBRRN010000164.1:0-7740 GCA_038200685.1 Nitrospirales bacterium | reverse complement strand
GGCATTTGCGACCTCGGAGTCTGCGGTCGATGCGATGAAACAGGGTGCGTACGACTATTTGACCAAACCGTTCCAGGTTGATGAAGTGCAGTTGATTATCCGCAACGCGTTGGAAAAGAGGCGTCTCTCGACGGAGAACATCCTGTTGAAGCGTGAAATGGCGAGTCAGTCGTCGTTCGCGCAGCTCGTCGGGCAGAGCGAAGGCATGCAGAAGGTGTTCGATGTGGTGCGCAAAGTCGCGGACGCTAAGAGTAATGTGCTGATTTGCGGGGAAAGCGGAACGGGAAAAGAGTTGGTGGCACGCGCCATTCACTATAATAGTGCCAGGAGCCCGATGCCGTTTGTGGCGGTGAATTGCAGTGCAGTGCCAGAAACATTGCTCGAAAGCGAACTCTTCGGGCATATGAAGGGATCATTTACCGGCGCGATGGCCAATAAAGCGGGGCTGTTCGAAGTCGCCAACGGTGGCACGATCTTTTTGGATGAAATCGGCGATACGACTCCAACGATTCAAGTCAAGCTGCTGCGCGTGATTCAGGAGCGAGAGTTCCGGCGTGTGGGCGGCACCCAGGATGTCAAGGTCGATGTGCGCATCGTAGCCGCGACCAATAAAAATCTTGAAAAGGCCGTGGCTGACGGCTCATTCCGAGAAGATTTGTACTACCGCTTAGATGTCATTCCGATTCGGCTTCCACCATTGCGTCTTCGGACGGGAGACATCCCGCTTCTCGTGAAGCATTTCCTCGAGAAGTTTTCGCAGGATGGCGGGAAGGCGGTTCCTGTCTTGACATCGGAGGCGATGCATGTCTTGTTGGGACATGAGTGGCGAGGCAACGTGCGCGAGCTTGAGAACTTGATGGAACGTATCGTCACGTTCTCCGCCGGTACCCCTGTCTCGGACGACGACATTCGTGGTTGGCTTCATCGAGTCCTGTCTCCTCAGCAGCAAGGCGTCCCTACCGACTTGCCCGAAGAAGGGTTGGATTTAGAGGGGCTTATCAACGGCATTGAAAAGAATTTACTCTTGAAGGCGCTTGAACGGACTATGTGGGTGAAGAAAAAGGCCGCACGGCTTCTCAAGCTCAACACGAGATCCTTTCGCTATCGACTAGAGAAGTATGCTATCAAGGGAGGTCGTGATTAATCTGCCGCAGAGCCTCTCCGACATCACCGTCTTTGCTCCCGCCAAAGTCAACGTCATCCTACGTATCCTCGACCGTCGCCCCGACGGCCTCCACAATCTCTGGTCGGTCATGCAGGCGGTCGCCCTCGACGACGAAGTCCAGATTCGGTTGCGGGCTGACCGACAGGATATTCAGTTACGATGCGATGCGACGGATCTGGCTGCAGACCAGAGTAATCTTGTGTATCGCGCCGCGGCCGCGGTCTTGGCGCGAGCCCGGCAATCGGTTGGACTCGATATAGAACTGCGAAAGCGCATTCCGATGGGAGCAGGGCTCGGCGGCGGAAGCAGTGATGCGGCGGCCACCATCATAGGGTTGAACTGTTTGTTACAGCTCAAGTGGTCTCCGGCGCAGATGGCAGAGGTCGGGCAATCGTTAGGGAGCGATGTGCCATTCTTTCTTTTTTCTCCCGCAGCGTGTGTCACGGGTCGGGGAGAAGCAGTTCGGCCTGTCTTCATTGAAGGAGCGCGATGGGTCGTGCTTGTCAACCCAGGGTTCGGGGTCGATACCAAGTGGGCCTATCAAGAGTTAGCTGCGACGAGGACTTCTGTCGGGCCGCTGTCGCACGCCCAGCAGGAACTCGACCGACAATCACGGATGGGTTGGGTCCAATTGATTGCTGCGGCAGAGAACGATTTCGAAGCGCCGGTCTTTGCCACGCATGGCAAGCTACGAGAGATTAAACAAAGCTTGCAGGACCACGGAGCCGAGATCGCGCTGCTGTCTGGAAGTGGGGCGACCGTGTTCGGAGTATTCACGGACGAAGCGCGCGCACGTCATGCCCAGGCTCAATTCGTGACTGAGAAGTCCATGAAAGTATTTGTCGTCCCCACCTGTTCAGGCCCGCTCGCCTGGCGATACGAGCGATCACAGTAACCCGTGGTTCGGTTGACAACTCCCCGCACATTCCGCTAGAGTCACACCCCTTAGCTGGCTTCCTCAACAGCGCGTAGCGAATAGAGGTAGGCGGGTTACGATCACGCCCACCGACGCCCGCCGTCGAGACGAACCCGATACGAAATCAGAACGTGACGCACTCGCATCAAGAGACCCTCTGAGGAATCGATGAGCGGAGAGCTACAGGTATTCTCTGGCAACGCGAATCCGGCCCTTGCCCATGAGATTTGTGCCTACCTCGGGACCAGGCTCGGGGAGGCGACGGTCGGATCATTTAGTGACGGCGAGATTCGCGTCAAGATCGAGGAAAATGTTCGCGGCGGCGATGTGTTCGTTGTGCAGTCGAGTTGCCAACCGGTCAATGACTCTCTCATGGAGCTGTTGATTATTATCGATGCACTGAAACGATCCTCCGCCCATCGCATCACCGCGGTCATCCCGTATTTCGGCTATGCTCGCCAGGATCGTAAGGATCAGCCACGTGTGCCGATTTCAGCGAAGCTTGTGGCCGATCTGATCAGCACAGCGGGTACCGATCGGGTGCTGACGATGGACCTTCATGCCGGGCAGATCCAGGGGTTCTTCAATCTGCCGGTGGACCATCTGTACGCACTGCCCGTCTTGCTGGATTACATTACCAAGAAAAAGGTGAACGATCTGGTGGTCGTCTCGCCGGATGCCGGTGGAGTCGAGCGGGCTCGTGCCTTTGCGAAACGGCTGGAAGCAAACTTGGCGATTATCGACAAGCGCCGTGAAGGACCGAATCAAACACAAATTATGAACATCATCGGTGACGTGGCGGGCAAGAGCGCACTGCTGCTCGACGACATGATCGATACGGCCGGCACGATCGTAAAGGGGGCACAGGCCTGCATGGATCGCGGGGCTCGGGAAGTGTGGACGGCCTGCACTCACGCGGTACTGACCGGGCCTGCATTGGAGCGGATCCAGCAATCCTGTCTGAAGCAAGTGATTGTAACCAATTCGATTCCCTTGCGAGGCAAAGAGCTGATTTGTCCGAAGTTACATCAATTATCGATCGCGCCACTCTTAGGTGAAGCGATCAGGCGAATCCATGAAGATGAATCGGTGAGTTCATTGTTTGCCTAATGTGAGACAGAGGCATTGAGAGATTAGCGAGAAGGGGACGGAGGTTTATCATGAAGTTCGATCTAGCAGTCACAGTGCGAGAGAAAACGGGAAAGGGTGCGGCGCGCCAACTTCGGCGGGAAGGTAAGGTCCCGGGCGTGTTGTATGGGCAGGGCGAATGCCTGCTGTTAACAATTGAACCAGATCGCCTCGTCAAGATTTTAAAAGCACAGGCCGGGGGCGCTGCGCTCGTGTCACTCACCCTCACCGGTGCGAAATCGAAACCGAACCGTACTGCCTTGTTACGCGATTTCCAGGTCGATCCGGTTGAAGGACATATACTGCATGCGGATCTATTCGAAATTTCGATGGACAAGCCGATTCGCGTGAAGGTGCCCCTGCATTTAACCGGCGGGGTACCTGCCGGCGTCAAAGAAGGCGGCATTCTCCATCATAATATGCGCGAGTTACATATTGAGTGTCTGCCGGCAGTGTTGCCGGACTTTATCGAAGTCGATGCCTCAGGACTTGCCATTGCACAAGGCCTCCATCTAAAAGATCTGACCGCGCGCGAAGGGATCCGTTATCTCGATGATCCTGAGCAAATGGTTGTGAGCGTGGCCGCGCCGATGACGGATGCCAAGCTCGAATCGCTTCTTGCGAGCGGCGCCGCTGCACCGGAGGGCGGGAAAGATCCTGAAGTGGTCGCGAAGGGTAAAGTGGCGGGTGAAGGCGCTGAGGGTGGCGATGCGGCGAAAGCCGGCGCGGCGGCTGCCGCTCCTGATGCGAAGGGCGGCGACAAGAAGGGCGCGTCCGCGCCCAAAGCTGAGAAGAAAGAAACTGAAAAGAAGAAATAGCGTTGCGTCTCATCGTTGGGTTGGGCAACCCGGGCGCTGCCTATGCCCAAACCCGCCACAACGTCGGCATGTGGGTCATCGAGCGGGCCGCGGCTCGGTGGTCCATCCGACTCGCCAGGCGCGGCACGACTCATCGTGGATCGGGGCGGCTTGGGTCGGAACTCTTCGAACTTGCCGGCACCCTCGATTGGATGAACATCACGGGCCCTCCGCTCAAAGGCCTCCTGCGCGAGTATTCGCTGACTGCCGCCGATCTCATTCTTGTCCATGACGATCTTGATCTCGATCTAGGGCATCTCCGGATCAAACAAGCCGGCGGGCATGGAGGGCATAATGGGATCAGGTCCGTCATCGATGCAGTTGGGACACCTCAGTTTGTGCGGATCAAGATCGGAATCGGCCGACCAGCGCCGCGTCAGGACTCAGCGGATTATGTGTTGCAAGCATTTACGAGGGAAGACATCGACGTGTTGAGCCCCTGTCTTGACCGTGCGGTTGATGCGTTGGAATCTGTGATCCACCGAGGCATTGCGGTGGCGATGAATCAGTTTAATGTGCGGGATCGGGACGTGACGGAAGAATAGGGCTGAGGTAATCGATGGGTTTATGTTGCGGCATGATCGGACTCCCGAACGTGGGGAAGACCACGGTCTTCAATGCGCTCACTGGTAGCGGCGCATTGGCAGCCAACTATCCCTTCGCGACCGTCGATCCCAATACCGGCATCGCCCCGGTGCCGGATCCGCGCCTTATCGTCCTTACCGATCTCTTTAAATCGAAGAAGACGACCTATAGCACGCTGGAAGTTCGCGACATTGCCGGTCTGGTTGAAGGGGCGAGTAAGGGTGAAGGTCTCGGCAATCAATTTCTCGCACACATCCGCGAAGTCGATGCGCTGCTCCATGTCGTCCGCTGTTTTCAAGGAACGGACGTCGTGCACGTCAGCGGAGCGGTGAACCCTCTCCGTGACATCGGCATCATTGAAACCGAATTGCTGTTGGCCGATCTCGACACGCTCGATCGGAGGAAGCAAAAGACGGAAAAGAAAGTCCGAGCGGGCGATAAGAAGGCCGCGTTTGAATTGACGTTCATCGACAAACTGATCGGATTGCTCGACAAGGGTGAGTGGCTGGGCAACCTGACCTATACCCCCGAAGAGCGCGTGGTGCTCGATGAGTGTCAATTGTTGGCAGCGAAGCCGGTGCTCTTCGTGGCCAATGTATCGGAGCAGGCTGGCGCCGACGAGGCGATGGTCAAGAGCGTTCGCGAGTTCGCCGACAGGCGCGGCGCGCGTGTCGTGACGATCTGCGGCCAACTCGAAGCCGAACTCTCCACGTTGCCTGAGAGTGAGCGGCTGGACTTTCTCAAAGAAATGGGGCTGACGGAGTCTGGCCTTGTGCGCCTGACCCGTGAAGCCTACCAGCTGCTGAACATCGTGACTTTCTTCACTGCCGGAGAAATTGAATCCCGGGCCTGGCCGATTCCGAAAAACATGAAAGCGCCACAAGCGGCAGGCAAGATTCACTCCGACATGGAGCGCGGCTTCATCCGCGCCGAGGTCTATCATTACGACGACTTGATGGCTTGCGGGTCAGAAGCGAAGGTGAAGGAAAAGGGGCTGTTTCGCCTTGAGGGCAAGGATTACATCATTAAGGAAGCGGATGTTGTCTACTTCCGCTTCAACGTCTAGCAGGCTGCTGAAAAAGGCCCCCAACTTCGTTCTCAGCTCGTCAAAATCCTCAACGTACCCCAGAAGGGTACGCCTCCGGTTTCAACTCGCCTGCGGCCTCGTTGGATGGCCTTTTTGAGCAGCCGATTGCTTGTGGAATTCATGAACCAATCTGAGCAGTTCGTATTCAAGCTTTGCCGTCGATCGTTCCTTTCCTTGTGGAGCTACGCTAGTCCCAGGGGAAAAGGAGGAAAAGAGCTTTGCGATATTCTTGTTGTATGCGACCCCCATGTGATTATTTTCTCAGTGAAGGAAGTCAATTATAAAGAAACCAACGACACTGTTGTGGGTTGGGAGAGATGGCGTAGAAGTGCCATTGAAGAGTCATCAGGGCAGATCTACGGTGCTGAAAGGTGGCTAGGTACAGCAACCTCTGTCTTAACCAAGGAAGGCGAGGTGGCGCTTGATATTCCGGACTCATCCGTACGAAGGGTCCATCGAGTAGCGGTCGCTCTTGGAGCTTCTGGAAAGGTTCCTGTCTCAGTGGGCGACATGGGCAAAGGGTATGTCCATGTTCTTGATGAATTGGCGCTTGATGCTGTAATGAACGAGCTAGATACGATCACTGACTTCGTAAAGTATCTGCAAGATAAAGAAGCCCTGCAAGATAAAGAAGCCCTGCAAGAAAGAGAGCTTAAGATAGTTACTTCAGGTGAAGAGAACCTCTTTGCCCTATATCTTCATAATGGTCGTTGCTTTCCGCAATCCGTAAACCTGCTATTCGTCGATGATGACTTGTGGACTACTCTTAAGTTGAAGCCTGAGTATTGCGCAAAGAAGGAGGCGGATAAAGAAAGTTATCTATGGGATAAGCTGATCGAGGAATTTTCTAACAATATGGACAAGGAAAATGTCTTGTTCAAAGACTCTGCCGAAGAATTCGAATGTGTTGTTAGAGTGATGGCTAAAGAAGATAGATTATGCCGACGTATTCTCAGCAAGTGCTTCAAGGAGTTTCATCAGTCAAGCGATACTCGGTCACGAATGGTTCCTTCTCCTTCTGGAGTCCTATATGTTTTTCTTGCCCTCCCACATGGCACAAACCGGCAATACCGGATTGCAGAATTAGCGGGACGTTCCTATGTGGCAAGGATGCTTTATCCCGAAGTAACACAGGTCATTGGGATAGCAACGGAGCAGTATGAGGCCAACAAGGGTTCTTCCTTGGATGCCTATTATCTCCTAAAGGAGAATTGGACACCTGAAGATCAGACCCAAGCTGAAAATCTTCAGAGAGAGTTCGGATACTTCGTAACCCTTCGTCAGAGCCATATGAGCGAAGATGAATATCCTAATGTCAACTGAGAATGCCTGCAAAATTGTTGAAAAGCAGTACCTGGGGGAGAAAATCGGTGTCTGAGAGTACCGTGTCAGGCACCGTTCTCAGACTTGGAGGATGAACTCACACTTCTGCCCTGGTGGCCTGTGGTTCTGAGCGCACTTCACCGGAGCGACTGGGCACAGCCCGGCGTTTGAAGTAGGAAAGCCCGAACTGACCACCGCACCGTGATCGTGAGAGCACGGTGACGAGAATTCCAGAGGGTTTCCGCGTCAGAGCGCGTGAATGGGTTGTCGCGGAAGGTGCCGGGAGCGAAGAGCCTCAGGCCGCCGGCTTTCTGCTCCGGGCCGTCAGCATTATTAATTTCCACTAATCCAAGTGATTTCATTCCCTGCCTCCTCACACTTCACGAAAACCTCGTAGTAGAATAACCCCAAGCCTCGCTCATGGAGTACACCATGATGAAGCTGCGGTGTGTTCGACGACAGTTCTTCCTCAGTTTCCTCCTACTGGCAGTTTTATCCTCGATAACGATTCCGGCACAGGCTGAATGGTACGTGGCGGGCCAAGCGGGGCACAGAGAGGGGGCTCCGGAAATTTGGACAGTGTGCTAAGTGGTAGCCTTGCTTCACCAACACCACCAGGTGGTGGCAAACCAGAGGAGCGAGGCAATGAAGAGAACGAGACGCAATCATGGGGCGGCGT
>JBBRRN010000163.1:0-7750 GCA_038200685.1 Nitrospirales bacterium | reverse complement strand
GAGCGAGAATCCCTCGAGCTTGGTCCGTTCGACGGCATGGTTGGCGCACAAACATCTGTGTCACCGGTGGCCGCGGAACGGAGCTTCTCGCCCACAGCATTAGAACGGTATGCGACCTGTCCCTTTCAGTATTTTGCAGGAAAAATTCTTCGGCTGGAGCCTGTGCGACGGCTCCAGCACGATCACCTGCCTCCCTTAACGCTTGGGACACTTGTGCATGAATCGCTTCGGCTAAGCTATGAGCGGTTGGTGCTGCTCCAGTGGCCGGATGACTCGCTCACTGAGGCCACGGTGCAATCCACGGTGCAGGAGGCAGTGACCGATACGTTTGCTGCCCATGCTGCAAGCCAGGGGACGGGGCACGTCCTGCTCTGGATCTTGGCTCGCGAAGAGGTGACAGAGTTGGTCACGTCCGCCGTCGGTTCCGACCAGGCGGAGTATCTGGCAACCGGATTCCGCCCGGTTGCGTTTGAGGCGGCCGCCCAAGGAATCGTCCCGCTGGAGTCCGATGCGTCATCGATGTCCCTCAAGATTCATGGCACCTTGGACCGTGTCGATTATCGCGCTGAGCCTCCAGCGCTCCGTATCGTGGACTATAAATTTAAGCAGGGGAATGAGATCACCGCCGTGGATCGCAACCTTGCACTGTCAGCCGTACGCGGATTTCGACTACAGCCACCACTCTATGCCCGCATGACGCTGCCGTCGCTGCCTGCCCCAACCGATGTCCAATTGCTCTTCCTCGCCCCACAGTGGAAGCAGCCGATCGCTCGCTCGACCTTCGACGCGGGTCTCTGGACCGGCCACACCGGTGACATGATCCGACAGACCCTCTCCACGTTGGTCCAAGGCATCGCGCGCAGAGAGTTTTTTATTCTTCCCGATGGCTATTGCGACTACTGCGAGTTTTCCGGCGCCTGCCGCCACCACGATGCGATGGCCTGGTGGCGCTCGTATCGATCTCCCCAGGCCCGAGTCTTACGCAAGTTGAGAAAGCAGAAAGTACACGATGAGTGATGGACTGACACTCGCGGACTCCCAGGATCGGCTCCTGGCAGAGACCACCTGGGACCGCAATGTCGTGGTGGTTGCGGGAGCCGGGACCGGCAAGACCACGATCCTGGTCAATCGTATCCTCAACCTCCTGCTGAGAGAGCCAAACCCCTTGGCCATTACGGAGATCGTGGCCCTCACCTTCACAAATAAAGCCGCAACAGAAATGAAGCAGCGGGTCCGCGCGCAGCTCCTTCGCCTGACCGAACAGGCCGATGACCTGAATGCCACTTTCAGGACCCGTTACCATCTTTCAGCTGAACAAGTGAATGAACGGGCCAGGACGGCGCTTGAGCAGATGGAAAAATCCCAGATCGGTACCTTGCATAGTTTTGCCGCACACCTCTTGCGTCTCCACCCACTAGAGTCTGAACTTGATCCATCATTTCAAGAAGATGACGGGTCACGCTTCAAGGAACTATTTCACTCTCAGTGGGACCGTTGGCTGGACGATGAGCTTGGATCAGCCGGACCGCAACATGATCGATGGCGACGAGTCCTGGCTGGGACCACCCTTGAGGATCTCCAGAAGTTTACTGCGGCTCTCGCCGGGGATTTTGTAGACCTCGATGAGCTGGAGCGTCAGTGTCAATCCCTCTCCCTGGAGGGGGCCTTGCGTGACTGGATCACGGCCAGGCATGGCCGTGCCACCACATTCCTTGCTGCACAGGATCGACCGAAGCGGCGGAAGGCGGAACAGATGCTCGCCGCTGCAGTGCAGTCGCTGGCACTCTTGTTGGAGGAAGGTCCGCCGGGGCTCGCTCACATATCTCAGGATGAACGGACTATCTTAGAAAAAGATCTGGGAAAGGCGCCTGTTGGATGGGATGAGGCTGCGTTCCAAGAGGCAGCCTCAATCATCGGACTCGCCCAACAACTCCTCACGGTCGACCAGTCATACTTTCAGGAGGTGGTGACACTCGTACGACCCTTCCTCGATCAGCTACGTCGTGGATTTCTCATCTCCGGATGGATTGCATTCGATGGGTTGCTGGCAAGGGCTAAAACGCTCTTGCGCGACCATCCTGCCGTCCGCGCTCGGATCAAACAGACCTATCGGGCGATCCTGGTCGATGAGTTTCAGGATACGGATCCGGTCCAATACGAGATCATCCTCTACCTCGGTGAACGGGCGGGCAGCCATCAGACCGCGTGGCATGATGTGGACTTAGAGCCGGGCAAATTATTTATCGTGGGAGATCCCAAGCAATCGATCTATGCTTTCCGTCGAGCCGACATCGAAGCCTTCGAACGAGTGGTGGAGAAAATTCGAGCTGGTGGTGGAGGCGTCTATTCCCTAGTGACGAACTTTCGCAGCGACGGGGCGATGCTCGACGTCGTCAACAATGTCTTCGACCGGCTCTTCCAACCGACAGAACATGTTCAGCCGGCCAATGAACGACTGGTAGCCAGGCCTCAACGAAAGCCTGAGGTTTCAGTTTCCGGGGCGCAGCTTCGCCTTGTCACGCCGGGAGAGGACGACGAGGAGTTCGATGTGCAGGCTGCGACTAGGGCAGAGGCGGAAGCTCTGGCGCGCTGGCTGAAGGAGGAGCTTCTCGCCGGTACGACGGTTATGGATCGCGATCGACGCGAAGGCCCCCTCCAACCGGGCCACATTGCCCTGATCTTCAGAAAGTTGACCCAGGCCCAGGTCTATCTCGACGCCCTTCGCCGCTACGACATTGCCTATATCACTGACGGGGAAAAGCATTTTTATCGGCGGCAGGAAATTATCGATTTGGTCAACCTTCTTCGGGTTATCGATAACCCGCACGATACGATTGCGCTGGTCGGAATTTTGCGTTCACCCTTGGGCGGCATAACGGATCGGGACCTACTGGCCCTCCAGCAGATCGAAGGGTTGGACTACCAGCAACGGGAACGGCTATCTGCCTGGAACCATCCACAGGCAGGAATGGTGAAGCGGCTCTATGAGCACTTGGCCGAGCTGCATCAACTCGCTCCCTTGCGACCTGTGCCTGACGCCATCGATCTGATCTTCGAGCAATTGCCAGTTTTAGAGTTGGCAGCGGCATCGCTCCATGGCGAGCAAGCCGTGGCCAATCTGCGGAAGATAAGGGATATGGCCGAGACACTCGCAGATCGTCCTCATCTCACGTTGACCGGGTTCGTCGATCTCATGATGACCAGGGTATCGGAACAGCCGGATGAGGCAGAAAGCGCCTTGGCTGAGGAATCGCTGGACGCCGTCCGTGTACTGACCATCCATAAGGCCAAAGGATTGGAATTTCCTGTGGTCATTCTTCCCGGCCTGCACCAAGGGTCCAAGAATCTTCGCAAGGGACCCTCCATCCATCATGATTGGTCGAGCCGGTGTTATAGCCTGCAGATGGGAAGCCGTTCGAATCTCGGAGCAGTCCTCGTGGATATGAAGATGGCGGCGCGTGAGGAGGCGGAGCAGCGGCGGCTCCTGTATGTCGGCATGACGCGCGCGCGCGATCTGCTGGTCCTGTCCGGTGGGCAGACCACCAAGCCTGGACATGACACGGCCCTTGCTCTGCTCGGAGAAGCGATTGTAGATGAGGCGGCTTCTTCGATGTCCGACCAGATCTGCATCGGAACAAGCCGCCTCACTCGCGTCATCACGCCGGCCACGGTGGTAGCGAGACGGCGCCGACAAGAACCCCAATCCACGATGGCCCCGAGACCGGCCCTTGGTCCGATTCTCATTCGGCGCCACGCCCGGCAGATTGAGTGGGAGCAGCGTCGAACGACGCCGCGAGGGCTGACCCCTTCGAGCCTCGCAGGAATCAGGTCCGAGGCCGCTCTCCCGCACACTGTGAGAGGGCGTAATGCCGATCTGGCTCGGCTTATCGGAGTCTGTGCCCATGCGGTACTCGAACAGTGGGATTTCACCAGGCCTCGCACTGAAATCAGTACTGTCATCGAGCAGACCAGTCGTCGCTATTATGTGGCACAAGATCATCCTCAATTGATGGACGACGTCAAGGAAGATCTCACGGTTCTCTTTGAGAACTTCCTTTCCTCCGATCCGTACAACAGACTGCAACGTGCGACGGTACTCGGGCGAGAAGTCCCGTTCGTCATGCCCTTGGGCGAGGGCCAGACGATGGAAGGGGTCATTGACCTGATTTACCGGCTTGACGATCGGATCTGGATTGCCGACTATAAGACGGACGATGTGACGGCTGAGGATGTACAGACCAGAGTAGATCGCTATCGATCCCAAGCTGAGATGTATTCGCGAGCCGTCGCGAGTGCTTTGGGATTGTCGTTATTTTCGTTTCAATTCATCTTTTTGAGGCCAGGTGTCGCCGTCGATGTCTAGCAAGCCGTTATTTGGTTTGTGTGGTCTGTCTCGTGTGTTTGTTTGAACGACACTAACCAGCTGAACCAAATCATCCTGATAAACAAAAGAAACCAGATAGACCAAATGAACAAGACAGGCTGGCAAAATGTTTCAGCATGTTGCTACACTAATTGATCCTGTAATTCCGATCCTGTTCTCACTAAAAAGTTAACTACGTTTATGAAAAATCATCTAGAGAGTAACGCCGTACGGCGCGTGATGGTAGGCACCGACCGCTCCGAAACCGCTGACCAGGCTGTCCACTGGGCCGCCGGGTTCGCCAAGCGCTACGACGCAGAGCTGTTCGTAGTACAGGTGGTGGCACCACAGTATCCGTCTGTCACAGAATCAGGCGCAGCCGAACAAACACGCGCGGCTGCCGCCAACAATGACCTGGCGCACTTCGCGAGGCAGGTCGCCGGGGAGCGCGGTCATGCCCTGGTCGTTCTTGATGCCGATCCCGCATTGGCAATCGTCCGCGCCGCTGAGCAAGAGGCCATCGATGTCCTGGTGGTCGGCAATTTTGGCATGGCGGGACGAAAGGAGTTTTTGCTCGGCAACGTACCGAACCGCATTAGTCACAGTGCCCGCTGCACCGTGATTATCGTGAACACCTTGTCATCTACCGGTGAGCCTGCTTCGGACTCGGTGCGAGCGCACCGACCGAAGGGTGACATTCCGCCTTTTGAGCCTCGGCTGGTCGCGCGCGCGACGCACATCGCCACCGTGATGGCGAAACATGGCCTCACAGAGCTGTTCGGCCAATCCGACGAACCAGATACAGTCATCCGCCGCCAGCAGGCCACGCGTTTACGCACGGCCCTGGAAGAGCTGGGTCCGACATTCTCGAAACTCGGACAAGTGTTGTCGACCCGCCCGGATCCCCTTCCGGTAGAGTACATTGAGGAGCTCGCCCTGTTGCAGAGCCACGTGCCACCCCTGACTGAACGCGCCGTGGTCCAGGTTTCGGAGCAGGAATTGGGCGTACCGTGGGAAGATGTGTTCAAGTCGATCGAACCGAAACCACTCGCCGCCGGTACGATCGCTCAGGTTCACCGTGCGATTTTCGAAAGCGGTGATCGAGTCGTCGTCAAGGTTCAGCGACCCACCGCTCGTGCTGAAATCGAACAGGATCTCGCCCTGCTCGAGGTGTTTGCCGAGAAAGTCGGAAAGCGCCCCGGGCTCAATCAGGTGATTGATATGGAGGCCGTGTTCACGCACCTCTCCACCTCGCTCCACCGTGAACTCGACTTCCGTCAGGAGGCCGACAACATCGAGCGGATGCAGGCGGTGCTCGCAGGCTATGACCGCCTGGCCGTACCCAACGTGTACCGGGATATATCCACGTCCCGATTATTAGTGATGGAAGAGATCCAGGGCATACCGATCAAGCAGGCGCCGGAAGGTCCAGCGCGCATTCAGGCCGCCCGCCAACTATTGGAGAGCTACTACAAACAGATCATCGTCGATGGTTTCTTCCATGCCGATCCCCACCCAGGAAATCTAATGTGGTGGAAGGACCGCGTCTACTTTCTCGATTTCGGGATGGTTGGCGAGGTCGGAGCCGACTTCCGTGAGCATCTATTGCTCTTGTTGATGGCGCTGTGGCAGGAAGATGCGGCGTTTGTCGCGGATGTCACACTGATGATGACGGGCGCCATCGATCGCAAGGATCTTGATGTCTCCCGATTTCAAAGCGAGGTCGGGGAGGTGATGGCGAAATATCGCAAAGCCTCGCTGGCCGAGATGCAGATCGGACCCATTCTGCAAGAAATGAGCGCAGTCTCGTTACGGCATGGAGTCCCGCTACCGGCCTCGCTCACGCTCGCCATCAAAGCACTCGCACAGGTGCAACTGGCGACCGCCGAACTCGATCCAGCACTCGATCCGTACGACGTCGCCGGCAAGTTCTTGACGCGCTGGCTGGTCAAGCGCATGGGTACCGCGCTCAATCCGAAGACACTGATTTATCAATCGCAGAAGTTGAAAGTGCGGGCTCTACGCGTGATCGAGGCGGTCGAAAACCTCATCGGTGCCCGCCCTGGCGGCCCAAAGCTTGTGGTGAACTTCCAGGCCACTTCGCTGGAGGAGATGGTGCGCCGCACGGGACGGCGTCTGGGACTCGGCCTGACCGCTGCGGCCTGTGTCCTGGCCAGCGGACTCACGGTTCTGTCGATGGGTGTGGCCGAGTGGGTCCCGATCACATTCGGGGTCGCCGCAGGCCTGGTGACCGTTGGCCTGGTGATCGATCTACTGCGAGGGCGTTGAAGATGAAAATGGTTTATGATGCGGGCGGTCCAGCTATGAAGATTTTGTGCCACTGCGTTTGATTGAACGCACCACGGCTTTCTCGAGCAGGTACGCCATGACCATCATCGCCATGCCGACCAGCCAACGTTCGACTTGTCGAATGAAAGGCTTTGTAGGGATCGTATTCGGGGAAGCGCTGTTCATCGTACATCTCTCATCGATTAAAGAGTTACTATCCACAACAAGTATTCTTCAACGCTTAACGCAGTTCATCTTATCCTTCACAGGCCGGAATATCCACCATCGCCTGTATCCATGATGAATGATCGTGTATCAGTGTGGCTAGAGAACCTTGGTCTCGGGACCTACTGTGAGTCGTTTCAGCGCAATGCGATCGCCTGGGATGTCCTGCCCGAGCTGAACGAGGGCGACTTGGAGGCGCTGGGTGTCTTACTGGGACATCGGAAAATACTCTTGCGCGCGATCGCGCAATTATCACCAAGCGCTGAAGGGAGGGGCCCGGCGTCTCTGCCCATCGGCGTCAGTCCGGAGCAACAGCTAGTCCCTCCCGAACGCGATCAAGCAGAACGCCGCCAGTTGACAGTGATGTTTTGTGATCTTGTGGATTCGACCGCCCTGTCTCGCCGGCTGGACCCTGAAGACCTCCAGGAGGTGATCCGATGTTTTTTAGATGCCTGTAGCCAAACCATTGGGCGGTTCAATGGCTATATCGCAAAATACATGGGTGATGGGATGTTGGTCTATTTTGGGTACCCCCAGGCCCACGAAAACGATGCGGAACGGGCGGTCCATGCTGGCCTGGCTATGCTGGAGACGGTGAAGGCGCTTCATCACGACAATCCTCACCCAGAGGTTTGTATTGCAGCACGAATCGGGATCGCGACCGGTCAAGTCGTCGTCGGCGAACTCATGGGGCAAGACACCGCCAAGGAACGGTCCGTGTTCGGCGAGACCCCGAATCTCGCCGCCCGCCTCCAAGCCCTTGCACAGCCCAATCAACTTGTCATTGACCCGGTGACGAAACGTCTGGTCGGACATGAGTTCGAGTTCGCGGATCATGGCGCCGTGTCGCTGAAAGGGTTCGACACCCCCGTC
>JBBRRN010000162.1:0-7761 GCA_038200685.1 Nitrospirales bacterium | reverse complement strand
TGTATGACCAGTCAATGTCCACGGCTCACGCGAATATTGCTTGGGTGGGGCGCCATGGCACTCGTCGGCTCCATCTCCGGCTGCGTAGAGGCTGTGCCTGCAGATGTGGTTGAAGCGGTCGCCCATATCGATCAAGACTTGGTGGAATTACGAGCGAGCGAATTTTTCCCCACCGACTATACCCAGTTCTCCCACCAGTGGATGGTTCTCAAAGCTCGTGCCCAGGCCGACGAGGATCTCATCCGTTGGCCTTGGGAACCCAACGAGTTAGAAGTTGCCCTTCGTCAGTTGCAAGCAGAAGGGAATCGCATTGTTGCCCGGCTTACGAAGGAGCGTGAGTCGCTTCGCCGCTCGGCAGAAGCCAAGATCGCCCAGTCCGAGAATCGATTCCAGATTACGACATTGCAAGTTAGTGCCGTTGACGGTCGCTTCCTATCCAGACAGAGGCCGGACGATATCGAACGACTTATGACGCAGGCCCGTGTGCTTTATGACCAGGGCCAGTATGATCAATCTCTCAACGCATCCGCCCGAGCTGCACAGAGCCTGTTCACACGCTCGGCCGTGTTGAGGGGCGAGTTGAGGTCACACACCGATGGAAATTGAATCAGCGGCTGGTAATAGGTGACCATAATCGCCCCCAGCCGCTCTCTCGACTCGCGCATTTTCCATCAAGGCAAATCGTACAATGCGGGCCTTCTGCCATTCGCCGAACCATTAGGGCATAGGTGAGGCCTCATGTTTGTGTTTCTCTTATCCGATCACTACAATACGTAGAGGGCATACTATGACACGTGAGATTGATCGATCATTTCCCTCGGAACTTCAATCCCTGGTTACTGCAGGGCACGCACGCCTCGACGCATCCCATGCGGTCGAGCGGCTCTGGGCTCAAGACCATCGGCTCTGGAAGCCAGATCCCACCGACATTGCCAACCGTCTCGGCTGGCTGACCATCATCGCATACATGACAGATCGGACGGAGGAGTTGCGGGCCTTCGCGGCTTCGGCAAAAAAGCGCGGAATCCGAGACGTAGTCCTGCTCGGGATGGGCGGCAGCAGCTTGGGTCCAGAAGTCTTTCGCACAACGTTTGGACCGTCACGCGGGTACCCACGCCTGTGGGTCCTTGATTCCACCGTCCCAGGCTGGGTCCAGCAGGTCACGCGGGAAATTGACCCGGCGCGAAGCCTGTTCATCCTCGCTAGTAAATCCGGTGGAACCATCGAAGTGATGTCCCTCTTCGCCCACTTTTGGGAACTCGTGCACCAGACTCCTGGCCACCAAGGAGGCGCTCAGTTTGTCGCGATTACCGATCCCGGCACCGGGTTGGAAAAACTGGCAGCAGAGCATCAGTTCTGGCGCACCTTCACCAACCCACCGGATATCGGTGGGCGGTACTCGGTGCTGTCCTATTTTGGATTAGTCTCTGCCGCCTTGATGGGAATTGATGTCTCGCGATTACTCACACGCGCCAGGGCTATGGCCGAGACCTGTCGAATCCCATCCCCTCCCGAACAGAACCCCGGTGCCGATCTTGGCGCAGTGATGGGCTCCCTGGCGCAAGCAGGACGCAATAAGATCACCTTGATGACATCCCCGCAGATCGCCGCATTTGGTCTATGGGCGGAACAGCTCCTTGCGGAAAGCACGGGGAAGGAAGGCACCGGTCTTATCCCTGTGGCGCATGAACCGATTGTCACACCGACTGCGTACGGCACGGACCGGCTCTTTGTGTATTTGAGGCTGAAGGGAGATCAGAATAGACAGCTCGACCGACAGATCGCCGGGCTCGCACGCCAGGGTCACCCTGTCTTAACGCTCGTGCTCCAAGACCGGTACGATCTCGGCGGAGAATTTTTCCGGTGGGAAGTCGCCACGGCTTTGGCGGGGCACCTCTTGGGAATTCATCCGTTCGATCAGCCGAACGTCCAAGAAAGTAAAGACAACACTGCCCGCGTACTGGCGACCATACAGTCTACCGGCCGATTGCCGAAACAGGCTACCTCGACGGCGGCACAGACTGCATTGCAACTCAAGCGTCAGTGCCGGCCAGGCGCCTACGTCGCGATCTTGGCCTATACGACACCATCTTCCAAGATGGAACAAGGTATTCGCATGCTACGAAAAGCGCTCGTCTCGCATCATCATGTGACCACGACAGCTGGTTATGGCCCGCGCTATCTCCATTCGACGGGCCAACTCCACAAAGGAGGCCCAAAGAGCGGGATATTTTTACAACTCGTCGATCAGATGACTCCCGATCTCAGTATTCCCGGCAAATCGTTCACCTTTCGCACCCTCGCGCAGGCCCAAGCCATTGGCGATATCCAGGCACTCCACGCTCATGAACAGCAGGGTATTGTCTTGCCTCTGGGCAAGAATCCGATAGCGACGATTCAGGCCCTGACGAAACTCCTGACCCCACGCACGCGGGTGCAGCGCCCCACTACGCGGCGTACCAAGAGCAAGCCTACCCGCAAGAAGTAGAATGTCCGCAGTCCCTGAAATCCGCATCCATAGCGATAGCCAAGCCGTAGCAGAGGCGGCAGCTGAATTCATACTGGAAGTGGGTAGAGAGGCTGTTCGTGCGAAGGGTCGATTCGTTCTCGCTCTCTCAGGCGGGACGACGCCGGAAATCCTCTACAGAGCGCTGGCCTCTCCCGCCTTTGTCGATCGCTTCGATTGGTCCAAGGCCATCTTTTTCTTCAGCGATGAACGCTGCGTCCCACCGAATGATCCTCGGAGCAACTACGCCTTGGCTGGTAAAACGCTGTTCACCCCTCTGAACATTCCTTCCTCGCAGGTCTATCGTATGGCAGGGGAATCCAGTGAACCGCAGGCGGCGGCGTCTGAGTACGAACAGCAGCTGCGTCTCGCCACGAAAACCGCACCATCGGTCCCTCCGTCCCTCGACCTCATCCTCTTAGGGCTGGGTGAAGATGGGCACACGGCATCGCTGTTTCCTGGATCACCAATCTTACGGGACTTCCGACATGCGATTGCGACCACGCAATCTCCGAAAGATCCCCCTAACAGACTGACGATGACTCTAGCTGCGATCAACAGAGCGAGTGTGGTACTGTTCCTAGCTACCGGAAGTGGCAAGGCAGAAGTCGTCAGAGCGATTTTCGATCCAAAGACTGAAGCGGAGCGACAGCTTCCGGCATCGTTGGTCATGCCAGAGGAAGGCCGCCTCGTCTGGTTCCTCGATCAAGCCGCAGCTGCCAAGCTTCCGATGCAGTAACAATGGGCGAGCACATGAGGGCGATATGATTGTTGCCGGAGATATCGGGGGCACGAAAACCCACCTGGCTCTATTCGACTGGAAGAAGGACCGCGTAGACCCCGTCCGGTTAGAGTCATTCCACAGTGCCGATTACACGTCGCTTGAGGATATGCTCACCGAATTTCTTGCCCCACCGACTGCTCCCCAGTCCATCGACGACGTCGCAACGGAGAAGGGGGATGCTGTTGAGGTGGAGCGCCCGGCGGAAAAACCCCAGAAAATCGACGCGGCTTGTTTCGGCATCGCCGGCCCCGTCATTCAAAACCGTTGTCAGACGACCAATCTCCCGTGGGTGGTCGATGGCGCAACCTTGGCGAAACAGTTCGACATACCGAAAGTGAGGTTGCTCAACGATCTCGAAGCTATGGCGTACGGCATTCTGTTACTCAGACCGGACGAAGTCGAAATTCTCAATGTTGGAACTCCGCCGGCGCAGAATCAGGCGCTCGCCCTCATTGCAGCGGGAACCGGACTCGGTGAATCGATCCTCTTCTGGAATGGTGTGCGCTATCAGCCGACGCCGTCCGAAGGAGGACATGCAGACTTCGGACCAAACAGCGATGACGAAATTGAATTGCTGCGGCATTTGCGCAGTCACTACCTACATGTGAGTTACGAACGGGTATTGTCAGGCTCAGGTCTGCACGCCATCTATGATTATGTTCGCGACAGTAAGAAGAATGAACCGACGTGGCTTGCAGAGCAAATTAAAGCCGGTGATCCTGCTGCGGCCATTGCAGAGGCAGGGCTCAAGGGGCAGGCAGACATCGCCAAGCAAGCGCTGGACCTGTTCGCCTCTATTTACGGAGCGGAAGCAGGGAATCTTGCCCTCAAGGGTATAACACTCAATGGTGTATATGTCGGAGGCGGTATTGCCCCGAAACTGCTGGTCAAACTCAAAGACGGGACATTTATGAAGGCCTTCACGAACAAAGGCCGGTACAAACGGTTGATGACTTCAATCCCGGTGAAAGTGGTCATGAATCAGAAGACCGCCTTACTTGGCGCCGCCTCTATCGCTGCATCCCTTTCCCATACCCCCGCATCGTGATGAGCAGCCAGGATCTCGATAGCCTGAAGAAGGCCGCGGCGCTTAAAGCGGTCGAATTCGTACGTGATGGGATGGTCGTGGGCCTTGGGACCGGCTCAACGGCGAAGCACATGGTCATCGCCCTGGGTGAAAAAGTCCGTACAGGCATGAGACTTCGCGGAGTGCCCACCTCGAAGGAAACGGCTGTGCTCGCCCGGCAACAGGGAATCGCTCTCATCGATACCGACCAAACCTGGGTGATCGATGTCGCGATCGATGGGGCAGATCAGGTCGACTCTCACTTCAATCTCATTAAGGGTGGCGGTGGTGCGCTCTTGAAAGAAAAGATTGTTGCGACTTCGGCCAAGCAGTTCATCGTTGTGGTCGACCACACAAAGCGAGTCCCAGTGCTCGGGGGATCGTTCCCACTTCCCATCGAGGTGATCCCGTTCGGTTGGGGCAGTACAGCCCGAGAAATTCACTCTCTTACAAAGAGCTCTGTGGTTCTCAGGGAACGGAACGGAGTGCCATTCACCACGGAAGCAGGTCATGTGATACTGGATGTTCATCTCCCACGGATCGACCATCCACGAGAACTCGAGATTGCATTGAACCGCATTCCTGGAGTGGTTGAGACCGGCCTCTTTGTCGGACGAACAGACTTGCTCCTCGTGGGCACCGAGAATGGAGTCGAGTCGTACCCTGCGACGAGGACATGATCAGCAGAAGGGAAACCCTGCAGGTCCTCATGACGCATGCCCGACTCCTCTTGGCCCTTCCACTGGTTCCTCTTTTCAGCTCGTGCCTCAGGACCCCTATCGCACACACGACGACCGAACAATCGAAAGGTGAGGACATGAACCAGGACCCTTCCCCCAGCACACTCAATCCCTATCGGCTTCCGAGACATGTGGTCCCCATCCGCTACGACCTGCGATTGGAGCCGGACCTGCCTGGCGCAACATTTTCCGGACAAGAGACGATCACTCTGACGATTCATCAACCAACGTCTGCTATCGTTCTCAACGCCATTGAACTCGACATCGTCTCGGCTCAGATCGAGGGAGGTTCGGGTCCAATGAGGCAGGCCACGATTGCATTAGATGCATCGCTCGAACGGTGTCATTTCACATTCACCGAGCCTCTCTTGCCAGGCACCTGGAGGTTGACCATCGCATTCCGCGGGACGCTCAACGACAAGCTTCGCGGGTTCTATCGTAGTACCTACAAAGACGAGCGCGGTACGACTCATAGTCTGGCCGCAACACAATTCGAAGCCACCGATGCTCGTCGGGCGTTCCCTTGCTGGGACGAACCGGATTTCAAAGCTGTTTTTACGACGACACTGGTCATCGATCCCGCGCTCACCGCAGTGTCCAACAGCTCGGTTGTAACCGAAGTGCTGGCTGGGGGGAAGAAGGTTGTGTGTTTCGCCGATACGATCAAGATGTCCACCTACCTGGTCGCGTTCATTGTGGGCCGGATCGAGCCGACCGAACCTGTGATGATCGGCCAGACCCCACTTCGCCTATGGTCCATTCCAGGGAAGAAACATCTGACCGGCTTTGGTCAAGACATTGCGGCGGCGTCGCTCTCATTCTTTGAGAGCTACTATGGGATCCCCTATCCAGGCGGCAAGCTGGATCTGCTCGCTATTCCTGACTTTGCCTCCGGGGCCATGGAAAACCTTGGCGCCATTACCTACCGTGAAACAGCCCTACTGGTTGATCGGCAGAGTGCGACGCACGGTGAACTGGAGCGCGTGGCCGATGTGGTTGCGCATGAAAACGCGCACATGTGGTTCGGCGATTTGGTGACCATGTCCTGGTGGAACGGGCTCTGGCTGAACGAAGCCTTTGCGACGTTCATGGAGATGCTGGCCGTCGATGCCTGGAAACCGGAATGGAAACGATGGGACAATTTCGGCATCGCGCGCGCCGCGGCCTTTTCCGTCGACGGACTGCATAGCACCAGGCCGATCGAATATCCGGTGCAAGCCCCCAAGGATGCCGACGCGATGTTCGACGTGCTGACCTATGAAAAAGGCGCATCGGTGCTCAGGATGTTAGAACAGCATATCGGTCCGACGGTCTTCCGCGACGGGGTCCGAGACTATTTGCACACGCATGCCTATGGGAACGCGGACACGAACGATCTCTGGGTGTCACTGGGAAAGCTCTCGAAACAGCCGGTGCCTGAACTCATGAATGGGTGGATTTTCCAACCAGGATTCCCGCTCGTGACCGCCAACGTGAGTCCGTCATCGGAACTGACCATCACCCAGCAACGGTTCAGTTATTTGAGCGGAACCCAGTCAGGCCCACTACAAGACCAGCTGTGGCAGATTCCGCTCCAGATGCGGGTCACCGGAGGCGGCAAGACCAGCACCTCTCGCATACTGCTGACAAAGAAGGACACGGCAGTTTCGCTTCCTCACGATTGGGAATCAGTGCTCATCAACGAAGGAGGGCATGGGTTCTATCGGGTACGCTATGCGCCAGTGCTGCTCGACCGAATACTGAACGCCGGCATCGATCGACTCCCCGCCACCGAGCGGTTCAACCTCATCAACGATGCGTGGGCTACCACCGTGGCAGGCCTCATGTCCCTCACGGACTATCTTGACCTGACAGCTCGCTTCACCGAGGAGCGGGATAAGAATGTCTGGGCCCTGTTACTCGAATCGTTCTCCTTTCTGAACCGGATCATTACTATTGAGGATCGACAGGCGCTCGAAGCGTTCGTGCGCGGTCGAGTCGGTTCGACCGTCGCAGACTTGGGCTGGGAGCCCAAACACGGTGAGAGCGAGCTCACGAAACAGCTGCGGGGTGAATTGATCGGCGCACAGGGTAAACTCGGCAACGATCCGGTCATCCAACGACGTGCAGCCGAGCTGTACCGGGCGTACCGCAACGATGCGAAAGCCGTTGACCCCAATATCGTGCCTTCGCTCATTGCGATCCTCGCGCATACAGGTGACGCCGCCAGGTATGAAGAATTTGACGAACGACTCCGCACTGCCGTTACACCGCAAGAAGAGCGGCGCTATCTTTTTTCTCTCGCATCGTTCCGACCAACGGACCTGTTTGAACGCACCCTTGCTCGCACCATTAGCGGAGAAATCCGCACGCAAGATGCGCCGTTTCTCGTCAGTGCCATGTTGGGCAATGTGTATGGCAGGGAGTTGGCTTGGGCATTTGTGAAAATGAACTGGGAGAAGATGGACCGCATGTTCCCCAAGCAAGGCCTGCGCCGCATGTACGGCGGGATCATCAGTCTTGCCACACCTGAACTCGAACGAGACGTGCGGGATTTTTTCATGACGCGCAAGATCGACCTCGGTGGAAAGACACTCGATCAATACCTGGAACAGTTGCGAATTTCGGTAAACGTGCGGGAACGTGATGGAATCATGCTGCGGCAGTACCTCCAGGCTTTCCATAC
>JBBRRN010000161.1:0-7774 GCA_038200685.1 Nitrospirales bacterium | reverse complement strand
TACCTGCCGAACTACGGCGTGTTCGACGAGAGCCGCTATTTTCATCCAGGCCGTCGGCTCCCGCTTATTCGTGTACGCGGGGCGGTGGTGGGTGTCAACATTTGTGAAGATATCTGGCTGCCGGAAGGTCCGACCGGTTTCCAGGCGGCAGCAGGCGCCGAAGTTATCGTGAATATCAATGCCTCGCCGTTTCATCTGGGCAAGAGCCGGGCACGCGAGCAGATGTTGGCGACTCGCGCGCGAGAAAATGGTGTGGTACTCACCTACACCAACGCGGTCGGCGCTCAGGATGAACTGGTGTTCGATGGGAATAGCGTGATCCTCGATCACCAGGGTGAGGTCATCGCACGGGGAAAAGCCTTTGAAGAAGACCTGATTGTCGCCGACCTCAATATGGAGGCTGTCGCTCGGTCGCGACGAACCGGACGGAAAAAGCTTTTGCCGAAGCGTGTAGCCGCTGCGGTGGGGGTGTATGCCGCGCCACTTCCATCTGTTCATAACGCTCGATCGCGCGTGGTCGCTGCTGTGAGGGAAATCTTAGATCCGTTGGAGGAAGTGTATCGGGCTCTGACCCTGGGAGTGCGCGACTATATGAGGAAAAATGGATTTACGCGCGCCGTGATCGGCCTCAGCGGCGGAGTGGATTCGGCGCTGACCGCTGTGCTCGCCGTCGATGCGCTCGGTTCTGAAAACGTGTGGGGCCTGTTCATGCCGTCGCTCTATACGTCGCAAGATAGTCACGACGATGTTGCCGAATTGGGGGCACGGCTTGCGATCTCCGTGTGTACAATTCCCATTACGGAGTTGTTCAACACCTATCGGCACGAGCTCGCGGCAACGTTTGAGGGGCAGGCGCCTGATACGACGGAAGAGAATCTTCAAGCTCGCATCCGGGGCAATCTCCTCATGGCCTTCTCCAATAAATTCGGCCACCTGGTGCTCACGACGGGAAATAAGAGCGAAATGAGCGTGGGGTATGCCACGTTGTATGGCGACATGGCCGGCGGTTTCGCCGTGATCAAAGATGTCCCCAAGACGATGGTGTATGACTTGGCGCGGCTCCGTAATCTCCGCGGCACAACCCCGGTGATTCCCAAACGGACGTTAGATCGGCCACCAACTGCTGAACTGAGGCCAAACCAAAAGGATGAAGATTCGTTGCCGCCTTACGAGATCCTTGATCCTATTCTCCAAGCCTATGTGGAAGAAGACCGGTCTCTCGATGAAATCATCGAGGCCGGATTCGACCGTGCGACGGTGGCACGGGTCATGACAATGGTAGATGGCAGCGAGTATAAGCGTCGGCAGGCGCCGATCGGTATCAAGATCACGCATCGGGCTTTGGGGAAGGATCGGCGGATGCCGATCACAAACGGCTACAGAAACTCTTAACAGGATGCTGAAAAAGCCCGCCAGCGGCGTTCTCAGCTCATCGAAATCCTCAACGTACCCCAGAGGGTACGCCTCCGGTTTCGACTCGCCTGCGGCCTTGCTGGACGGCCTTTTTGAGCATCCTGCGGGAATAGTGGGAAAGGCTGAAGCGTTCGAACCGTCTGATCCGTACCCCGACCTTCGGCCTTTCGACCGTTAGCCTCGGACTCCAGCCTTCATCTTTTCTGCGGTGCGGTTTTCCGTTTTGGGCTGTCGGGCTTGGTGGGCTGATTGCCGAGTTGTTGTTGAACGGATTGTAGTTCCTTCCTGAGAGCTTCCACCTCCTGAGACAGGGCTTCTGTAGAACGCGTTTGGGATTCGGATGCGCCGGCTCCTACTGAAGATCCTGGCGTCAGTGAGGTTCCCGTCTGAGGCGCAGTCTGCTCTGCGGTTGCTGCTGTCGGCACCTGTTGCAGGAGTTGGTAGTCTATGGCGAGGAAGCGATCGGTCGATTCTTTTCCTGTGGGTGGGTCGAAGGCATTGGAACGTAGAGCAGCGCTCGAAGTGAACAACAGAATTCGGTCACGAAGGCCTGAGGAATCGGGACGGCTCATTCGATAGGCGGTGTCGTTCACGTTCAGGTTCGCCCGCGTCGGTGCATAGCGATATTGAGAGAGAGTTACGTACAATTGTCGGCCATAAGCATAGAGAGAGCCCGCGGTGGTTTCTGTGATGGAGGATTCTAATATGGACCCTTCGCGCGTAGTCTGGACACGGTACGCGATACGCTCAGTTGGCGCTGCCGTACGTAAGCCCTCTGCAAGCAATGGAGCGAGAAACTGGATCTGATCATCCGAGAAGACGGGGACAGGAGACGAGCGTCCTGCGAGCAATCTCTGAATGCCTCTCTCCTGGTCTTGCACCGCCATGCCCTTTAAGACCTGAGCGATGAGGGTTGGTTCCAGCGTGATCGGTTGAGTGGCCTGAATCGACTGATCGGCCATTGCCTGAAGTGACACCGTTCCGCGCGCATCTTCAAAGAGGATTTTGCCGGTCGAAGTGGTCGTGCCGCAGGCGGCGAAAACCAGACAGAGCAGTATCAGAACAATCGGCGTCTTGCGAGGAAGTCGTCGTGCTGAATGCTGTGGTGCAGGAGCCATAGATGGAAACAAATCTAGCATAGGATGGTCGGTCATTTCCATGAGTCTGTCCGAGCCGGTAATGTCAGGCTACTTGTGTGAATAAATTGGCGAAGGGTGGCTGGCGCCACTCCAGATTAAATCGGTTAAAGATGGAGAAGATAATTCGCTCTATGCTCTGCACGTTCACGAAGCACACCATCGGTCGGGTCCGCCGTCGGACTTCGACGAAGCACCAGACGATCTGTCAGGCGGCGAGTCGGACGAAGGCCATCGCGCGCCGGTGGCGGGACGCCTACCCGCGCTCGTCACGCGGCTGCTCCAGGCTCTCCCCGAGTTGCTGGCGCTCTTCCAGTGTCCTCGGGCCACGCGGGGATAGATGGTCTCAAGCGCCGCCGCTAAGCCCGCACCCCCCATCGGTCACGATCAACTGGAGCCGGCATCTTTCCATGTCATACCGGTAGAGATCGTGTAACAAGCCCTCCCACGCCGCCTGGCTCTCCCCGGTGCTGCGCGTGAACCCCAGCAATTGCCGCGTGCCATCCGCGCGCACGCCGTAGGCTACCAGCAACTGGACCCGCTTCCGGCCTGCGGGACAGCGGACCCGCAGGCTCACGCCTTGACTCCCTTCGTACCGTGCCCGTTGCAACTATCAAACGCTATTGACTCGACCAGTGTATCGGTCTTTCAAAAATCGAGGAATACGAATACATTGATGAATAGAGCATGATTCAGACGATCCTTGGTGGTCGTATTGACATATTGGTTCATACACCCGACTTCCGTCAGGATGATCGGATGCCAGCGATATGCAATCCCGAGAAACCACGATTCTGATCGAATCCTCTCTTTGATGTGGGGGTGCCCCAGTCCGTCGAAACCAAATTCACGAATATCTCGTCCCACACCACGAAACTCGAAGCCGGATGAAACGCGAACGGCCAGTTGGATTTGAGGAATTCACGAAAAGGTCAGGATTGTCCGGATTGATAAACCCGAAATTTCCTTGTACAGTCAGATGTTCCCATATCTGCAAATTTTCTTGCACATCTGCCTGGGCGGTCGGCAACGCAAACGGCATCAGGGAACATGCGACAAATGTAATCGCGCCAGGAAAAGCTTTCCAGCTGGATGCAGGATCGAATAGCGAGATACGATCTGTATACTCATTGTCAGAATACTCCAAGAGTGGATAAGCGAGAGCCGACTTGGTGGGAAGCGACGGGCGGGACCTTAACACAAATTTTCTAGGCCACGGCAGCAGTACAGGGCTCACGGCGCTTTGTTCACCAAACCAAGGGTCGCGGGGGCACCGTGCAATCGGTGAATGTGCTAGGGTCTGTCAACACTAACGCAGGCCCTCGACGCGCCATTTGCATCCCCCTGCTCGGCGACATACAAGATGGCGCTGAGCACGTGCAGATTGTCGAGCATCTGTTGCCGGGTGGCGTCGGCAAACACGCCTCGATTTGGCGATACTGCGCGTCGGTGATTTCCATGTACACAGCTCATAAAATGGCCGTTAGTGTCAATACTCCATAAGAAGCCATAAGAATGGGATTGACTCAAGACTCCAGAAGATGAGATATATCCCTATCAAGAACATTTCAGTGTGGTGTCTCAAAAACGGCTTTACAATGCGTGACCTTCTTCAGAATGTCGTCGACTGTTTTGGTCCTCACGAACGGTTTGGGGTTCTTGTTATTGAGCCGAATGAACTCGTCGCTCGCCGCGACCAACTCCGGCACGCTCGTGAAGACGCCGCGCCGAATGCGCGTGCGCGTGATCTCACCGACCCACCGCTCGACGAGGTTCAGCCACGAGGGACTCGTCGGTATAAGGTGCAGATGAAATCGTGGATGTTTCACCAGCCACTTCTTGACATTGGGGTGGTTGAACCAATTCCGCCACAGCAGCACGGTGGGGCGCGAGGTTTCCAAGCGATGGGCAATCGCGTTATTGGAAGAGCCCCTCGGCCGCCAGCCGGCAGGTCCACGACCGCAGCACAATCCGCTGGGGGACTGGTCTTCGCCCGCATCCATGCCTCCAACGTCTGTTTCTGTGCTCCCGTCATCGGCAACAAGTCGGTGGGGTTCCACATACCCCAGACGATATCAGACCTAACCAATATCGGAAAGATATTTTTGAGTCACTATACTAAAAATCTGGAGAGCGGTGTCGTATGAATAAGCTGGTCCAGGTTGCCCTACAAAAGCCCTATACATTCGTGGTGCTGGCCATCATGATCTTGTTGTTCGGGGTGATGGCTGCGTTCGAAGCACCGACTGACGTCTTTCCGGTTATTCAAATTCCCGTCAGCTCTGTCGTCTGGATTTACGATGGCCTGATGCCGGCGGATGTCGAAGGGCGCATCACCTATGTGTTTGAACGCTACCTGACTCAGACGGTCGAAGGCATCAAATACATCTGGAGCAATTCGATATTCGGCAACGCCATCATCAATGTCTATCTTCAGGACGGAGTTGATCTGGGTGGCAGCGAAGCCGATATCACGGCGATTGGGCAGACGTCGGTCAAGGCCCTGCCGCCGGATATTAACGCGCCCATGATCATGCGTCTGTTCCCATCCCAGGTGCCAGTGGCCACCTTGCAAATCACCTCCGATTCACATACACCGGCGGAGCTCTATAATCTCAGCATCATGCGAATCAGACCCCTCCTGGTCACGATACCGGGCGCGATCCTGCCGCATCCTTATGGCGGCCAGGACATGCAGGTGATGATCAATCTCAACCAGCAGAAATTGCTCGCCCGCCACCTCACCCCGGATGACATCCACCAAGCCCTCGACAGGCAGAATCTTGTGCTGCCGGGGGGGGACCTCAAGATCAAGTCAACCGACTGGATCGTCCTGACCAACGCGCAACCGCTGAAGATCGAGGACTTCGACGACATCCCGATCAAGAAGGAAGGCAATGCCTGGATCCATCTGCGCGACGTCAGCGTGACGCGTCTTGCCGGCCGGGTGCAAACAAACGCTGTGATAGTCGATGGCCAGCAGGCCGTCATCGTCGTCGTGATGAAGAGCAGCGAAGCCTCGACGCTGGAGGTGGTGCAAGGGATCAAGGATATCATCCCACGCATCCAGGAGATCGTGCCCCAGGGCGTGAAGGTGAAGCTCCTCATCGACGCCTCGGGCTTCGTGAAGGCGGCAATTGAGGACGTCGTGCACGAAATGGTGATCGCCGCCGCGCTGGTCGGCTTCATCGTGCTGCTGCTGCTCGGCTCCTGGCGGCCGACGGTCATCGTGCTCACCTCGATCCCACTGTCGATCCTCAGCTCGCTCATCGTCCTGCACGCACTTGGAGAGTCGATCAATGTCATGACCCTTGGCGGCTTGGCGCTGGCCGTCGGCATTCTCGTCGACAATGCAGCCGTCATGATCGAAAATATCGACACGCACCTCGAGACGGGTAAGCCGCTGGAAACAGCGATCATCGACGCCGCGAATCAGATCGTTCTCCCGGTGTTCGTCGCCACGCTAGCCATCACGGTCGTCTGGGTCCCGCTGTTCCATCTGACCGGGATCTCCGGCTGGGTGTTCCCGCCGATGGCGGAGGCGGTCATCTTCGCGATGGTTGCCTCATTTATCCTGACGTACACGCTGGTACCCACCATGGCGAAGTATATTCTGAAGGCGCACCACTCGGTGCACCCGCCTGCGGACGGACAACACGAAGCGAAACCGTCGAAGAATGTCTTTACCCGCTTCCAGTTGGCGTTCCAACAGCGCTTCGAGCAGTTCCGTGAAGGCTATACTGCGCAGCTCGAACGGACAGTCGCTCATCGTGTCCCTTTCGTCGTCATCTCCTTCACAATTGCGGCAGGCTCCCTCGTCCTCTTTTACTTCAATGGACGCGAGTTTTTCCCCGAGATCAAGTCAAACGTCATGGCGATGCACATGCGGGCGCCGCTCGGCACGCGTATCGAGGTTGCCGCGCGGATCACGTCTTTGGTTGCGAATGATGTCAAACGGTTGCTACCGGGCGAGGTCGCAGACATCGTGAGCAATTGCGGCATACCGGTCGGAGCGCATAACCTGGCCTTCATTCCGACCCCGACGGTCGGCACCCAGGATTGCGACCTCACGATCTCGTTAAAGAATATCCAGGCGCCGGTGTGGGACTTCCGAGCCATTCTTCGTAAGGGGTTGGCAGAGCGCTATCCAGGGACCGAATTCACATTCCAGCCGGCCGATCTGACCGCGAAAATTCTGAACTTTGGCTCTCTTTCGCCGATCGACGTGCAGATTAACGGCCCGGATCTCTATGCCAACCATGCGTTCGCCCGTAAATTGGCGGGCAAGTTGCGACAGATTCCCGGCTCCAGCGACGTGGTAGTTCAGCAGCCGATGGGCATGCCGACCCTGCTCGCCGAATCCGACCGCAAGTTCGCCCTCGGGATGAACATGGACCAGACGGACTTCGGCAACAACGTGCTCGTGACCACCACCGGCAGCCAACAGATCGATCAGAAATACTGGCTCGATCGCACGACCGGCATGTCCTACCGAATCAATGTCTACACGCCGCAGGCGCAGCTCACGAGCATAAATGATCTTAACATTGTCCCGGTGAGTCGGGAGCAGAGCGAATCCTCGGAAGGTGTGAGAAATTTGCAGCTCCTCGGCAATTTGGCGAAGATTTCAGCAATCGGCACGCCCGGTGCGATCACGCATGGAAATATTATGCCGCTTATCGACGTCTACGTGTCCGCCGAGGGACGCGACCTCAATTCCGTTCTGTTAGAGGTCGAGCAGGTCATCCACAGCATGGAGTCGGAGCTCCCCCGGGGGGCGACGATCGAAATTCGCGGCCAAGCCGAAGTGATGCGCGCCGCGCTTACTGAAATGCTGTTCGGTCTCATCGCCGCGGTCGTGCTGGTGTATCTGCTGCTAGTCGTCAACTTTCAATCCTGGATCGATCCCTTCATCATCATTACGGCCTTGCCCGGCGCGCTGGCGGGCATCGCAGTAGCATTGTTCGTGACCCATACGAACATCTCCGTGCCGGCGCTGATGGGCGCGATCATGACGATGGGCGCGGCGACGGCCAATTCGATCCTGCTCGTGTCCTACGCCCGCGAGCGGATCGCCATCCATGGCGACGCAATACGGGCCGCGATGGAGGCCGGAACGGCTCGTATTCGGCCGGTGCTCATGACCGCCGCGGCCATGATCATCGGCATGCTGCCGATGTCGATGGCGAACTCCCAGAATGCGCCACTGGGCCGTGCGGTCATGG
>JBBRRN010000160.1:0-7795 GCA_038200685.1 Nitrospirales bacterium | reverse complement strand
GTAGCGTCTGGATGAAAGACTCTGGCGGAATACTAACTGGTCATGGTGGCATGCTCGATAGAGTTGATAGTCTATTGTTCACTGCCCCTGTCTTCTACTTCTTTGTCACGTTAGTGAGCCGGCTGCGAGTGATTGAGTGAAGGAGCTCTGTATGAAAACGATCGTCATCCTTGGATCGACCGGGTCGATCGGTACCCACACCTTAGATATTGTGGACCGGTTCCCGGAAGAATTTCGCGTGGCAGGGCTGACAGCCGGCAGCAATGATGAAAAGCTCGAGGCACAGATCCGCCGCTTCAAACCCCGCGTGGTCGCCCTATCGGATGCGGCCGCTGCCGCCAGGCTCCAGGAACGTTGTGAGGATCTGCCTGTTGAAATTTTGTCTGGGCAAGACGGTCTCATTCAGGTCGCCTGTGCGTCCGAAGCCGATCTCGTGATCTCCGCCATCGTCGGTGGCGCCGGTCTCGTACCCACCCTGGCGGCAATCCGAAGCGGAACGCAAGTCGCCTTAGCCAATAAAGAGCCGATGGTCATGGCGGGGAAACTGATGCAGGACGAGGCGCGGCGGCACGGCGTACGCATCTTCCCCGTCGACAGCGAACATAGTGCGATCTTCCAGTCATTGGAAGGCCATCGTAAAGCGGACGTCCGGCGCCTGATTTTAACGGCGTCAGGAGGAGCCCTCTGGACCCTGAGTAAGGAGGAGCTACACGACGTCACCCCTGAACGAGCGCTCCAACATCCCAATTGGAAGATGGGTGCTAAAATCACGATCGATTCTGCAACCCTCATGAACAAAGGGCTGGAAGTAGTAGAAGCCCGGTGGCTCTTCGATATCACGGAGTCTCAAATCGAAGTCATGATCCACCGGGAAAGCATCATTCATTCTCTGGTAGAATACAAAGACCGTTCCATGATCGCCCAATTAGGATTGCCTGATATGCGAACACCTATTTCCTATGCGATGAAATATCCAGGACGCATGCCCTTGGATCTGCCCTCGTTGGATCTGACAGAGATGGGAAAGCTGACATTTTGCAAACCGGATCACGACCGTTTCCCCTGCTTGAGTCTCGGCTATGAATCCCTTCGAATCGGCGGGACGATGCCCGCAACGATGAATGCGGCCAATGAAGTCGCGGTTGAGGCATTCTTGAACAAAGGCATCCGGTTTACCGATATTGCGGAGATCATTCGCAGTACGATGGATCTCCATACCACCAACAACGTCGAGTCGTTGGAAGACGCGCTGGAGGCGGATCGATGGGCTCGCGAGAAGGCTGAGTCGTTGGTAGTGGCATTGGCACGCTAGGTCTACACCAAGGAGCGTACACCGTGTTCATGGCAATTACCTGGTCCCCCGATACTGTCTGGTTGCTCATGCAGAAGGCGTGGTGGTTCCTGGTCGTCCTTGGCGTGTTGGTCGCATTCCATGAACTCGGCCATTTCTTAGCCGCTCGCTGGGTCGGCGTCAAAGTCCTCAAGTTTTCACTTGGATTCGGGCCGAAGCTCTTCGGCAGAAAAATGGGTGAGACAGAATACCTCCTCTCGGCCATTCCGCTCGGCGGCTATGTCAAATTGTTCGGCGAAGATGAGACCGAGGCAACCACACAGGAGGATCGTGCGCGATCGTTTGCGCACAAAAGCTTGTGGGGCAAAGTCCTGATCGTCGCTGCAGGCCCAGGGTTTAACTTTATTCTGGCCTATTTTATTTTTACCGCATGGCTCGCGACCGGCGCCCCGCTCTTTGTCCCGACGTTCCAGGATCTCTCTCCCGATATCGAAGCGATGGCTCCCGGCTCTCCTGCCGATACCGCTGGCATCCGAGTTGGAGATCGTGTCAGCCGAGTCAACGGGCGCGACATTTCAACCAGAAATGAGCTCTTCGATGCCATAGCAAAGAGCAACGGAGAGGCCCTGACACTTGAGATCAAACGAGGCGAGCAGGGCAAAACACTGACGGTCACGCCGACGACTCCCCCCGGACCACAGGTCTCGGCGCAAGAGCCGAGGTACTACCTGGGTGTCGAGGAAACACAGCCCCTCGTGACATCAGTCATGCAAAGTTCTCCGGCCGAAAAAGCCGGGCTTCAAGCCGGAGACTATGTCGTCAATATCGAAGGCCAGACAATCCATACCTGGTCCCAGATGACCGGTATCGTGAAAGAGAATCCCAATCGTCAACTCAAACTGGAGGTGTTACGAGAAGGGCAAAAAGTTTTCCTGGCCGTGACACCCTCTGCTGAAAAAACGATGGCGAATGGCCAGTCCATCGAAGTCGGCAAGATCGGCATTTCAGGACCTGGCCGTTCGATCATGCGCTCCAGCACTCCTCTGCTATCGCTGTATGACGGCTTAGGAGCCACATGGGGCTGGACAGAATTGACCGCGATCGGTCTCTATAAGATGGTTGTGGGGGATATCTCGAGCAAAAACATCGGAGGCCCGCTGACAATTGCAAATATATCAGGAGAAGCCGCCGCTCAAGGGGCATCAAGTGTGGTCTTTCTCATCGCGATTCTGAGCATCAATCTGGGCGTCCTCAACTTGCTCCCCATTCCTATTCTCGACGGTGGCCACCTGTTATTTTTTCTGATCGAAGGCATCCTCCGAAAACCTCTTGGCGAACGCCAGCGAGAAATCGCACAACAGGCAGGACTCGTCCTCTTGGTGGGGGTCATGATCTTTGCGTTCTGGAATGACCTCGAGCGAATCTTCCTTAAATAGGACATGAGTTCGAAAGTCTCAATGTCGAACTCGTCATGTCAGCAAAACATTTCCACTCTTACCGATGCGTCAGATGCAAGACCTGATGACTTCTCCCTCTCTCTCTCAAGACCATGAAGACATCTCAACTCTTAATCCCCACATTGCGAGAAGCCCCCGGCGAAGCGGAAACCGTCAGCCATACCCTCATGCTCCGAGCCGGTCTGATTCGCAAAGTGGCAGCCGGTATCTATATCTATCTTCCGCTCGGACTCCGGGTTATTCGAAAAGTTGAGCAGATCATTCGTGAGGAAATGAACCGGGCCGGAGCCCAGGAACTCCTAATGCCCATTGCCTCTCCTGCGGAATTATGGCGAGAAACCGGCCGGTGGAATTTCTACGGAAAGGAATTGATCCGGTTCAAGGACCGCCATGAGCGCGAGTTCTGCTTGGGTCCGACTCATGAGGAAGTGATTACCGATCTGTTCAGGCGTGAAGTTCGTTCCTATCGGCAGATGCCGCTGAACTTCTATCAAATCCAAACAAAGTTTCGAGATGAAATCCGTCCCCGCTTCGGCCTCATGCGCGGGCGCGAATTTATCATGAAGGACGCCTACAGCTTTGATCAGGACGAAACAAGCGCCAGACTCAGCTATCAAAGGATGTATGACGCCTATCAGCGCATCTTCACCCGCTGTGGCCTGACCTTCCGTGCCGTGGAAGCCGACACTGGCTTGATCGGCGGCAGCTCCTCTCACGAGTTCATGGTGCTTGCGGACACAGGCGAGAACACCATCGTCTACAGCGATACCGGCACCTATGCCGCCAACATCGAACAAGCTGAAGTGCAGCCTCCTACCGATATGGACACCGAAGTCGCGCGGCCACTTCGCCCTGTCCAAACTCCCCACTGCCGGACCGTCGACGAAGTGACAAAATTCTTGAATGTTTCCCCGACACACCTCGTAAAAACACTCCTCTACTCGACAGGAACTGACACGGTCGCCGTGCTGATACGGGGAGACCATGAGGCGAACGAGGTCAAGATTCAACGACTCCTCCGAGTAACGGATCTAGCGCTTGCAGATCCTACCGTCGCCGAGCGCGTCACTGGCGCACCGGTTGGATTTGCCGGCCCTGTCGGCCTGAAACACATTCGGATTATTGCCGACCACGCGATCAAAGCTTTGCGTAATGTGATCGTTGGAGCCAATCAGCGCGATACGCACTATGTCGATGCCAATTGGGATCGCGATTTTCAGGTCGAGCAGTTTGCCGATCTCCGCAGCGCTTGCGCAGGAGATCCATCACCGAAAAAAGACGGAACATTGAAGACGACGAAAGGCATTGAAGTTGGCCATGTCTTTATGCTCGGCACCAAATATAGCGAAGCCATGAAGGCTTCCTTCCTGGATCTTCATGGTAACGAGTGCCTTGCCGTGATGGGATGCTACGGCATCGGTGTCGGCCGAACTGCTGCTTCGGCAATTGAACAGAACCACGACGCAAAAGGTATTATCTGGCCGTATACAATCGCGCCGTTCCATGTGCATCTCCTTCCGCTCACCCAATCAGCACAAACCGCCACGATCACCGCGCAGCTCTACGACGAACTGCAGGTGGCAGGGTTTGAAGTGCTCTGGGACGATCGAGATGAGCGCGCGGGCGTAAAGTTCAACGATGCGGACCTGATGGGAGCTCCGTTTCAAATCGTTGTGGGAGACAAAGGCCTCGCCGAGGGAGTTGTGGAGGTCAAAACGCGAAAAGACGGAGCAAAACTCAAGCTACCTCCGGCACAAGTCACCGCTCATCTGCTTCGAATACGAACGAGTTGAACGCCCTCTCACCCAACAAAGGATTGAGTCTTCATCTTATCACTTCCGTCACTATTCTCAGTCTGAAACTACCTTTTCCTTGCCTTCCAACCTCGATCAGCTACACTGAATTTCAATCATGTCATCAAAGCACCTGTAACCACATATATCCCACGTACTTTTCATTGAGTATACGACGATAGTCTTCATAGTCGAAGGCTAGGAGCCCCTGGAATGCAAGCCAATCCTGTCGCTAAAAACCCTCAGGACCTTCAGCAGAAAATAGCATTCACTGAAAATGTCAAGCGCATCACCGAACAAATCCATGCGGCACGCGATCTAGACTATATCCTTCTCGATCTACGCAAGGAAATTCTCAGCGTTTTCGATGCCGAAGACCTCACCATTTTCGCGTTCGATCCGGAGAAGAAAGAAATTTTCTCTAAAGTCCCTCACATCGATAACGTCGAGGAATTCCGAATTCCGATCTCCGAACAAAGCCTGGCGGGGTTCTGCGCAAAATACCTCCGGCCGGTGAGCATCGCCGACGCGTATAACATCGCAGAGCTGCAGGGCGTCCACCCCGCACTCCTACACGACACATCCTATGACAAACGGACCGGATTCAAAACGAAACAAGTTTTGACCTATCCAATTGTGGCAGACAACAAGTATTTGATGGGTGTGCTTCAACTCCTCAATAAAAAAACCGGCGGACGATTCACACGAAAAGACGAAGAATCCGTCGCGGAGATTGCAAAAGCACTCGGCATTGCTTTCTTTAATCTTCGCAAAGTCTCAAAAAAACCCCCTAGTAAGTTTGATCGTTTGGTCTCGAACAATCACATTGCCCAGAGCGACTTGGACAACGCCATTGCCGAGTCTAGGAAAGGCCTATCGGACTTCGAGAGTCTCCTGATCGAAAAGTATAAGGTGCCAAAACTTGAGATCGGTAAATCGCTCGCCCAGTTTTACAAATGCCCCTACATTGAATACAGCGAACGAACACTCGTCGATGTCGAACTCCTCAAGAACCTGAACGTTGACTACCTCAAGAAAAATCACTGGATGCCGCTTAAGCGGGATCGAACCGCCATTGAAATTTTGACGGATGACCCCGGCGATCTCGATCGTGTGGCTGATATTAAGCGGACATTCCCCGGCTTGAATATTCGCTTTGCGATCAGCCTCCGTCGAGATATCGCCCAGTTCCTCGGCTCCGCTACAGGGCAGGGAGACGCCACTACCACCAGAAAATTAGACGAAAATGTCTCCGACATTCTCGGCGAGCTCGTTAACGAGGCCCAAGAGGCGGCCGCTGAGGACGCCGGAGGAGGCCTCGATGAAAACGACAATGCCATCGTGCGTTTGGCCAATCAGATTATCGCAGATGCCTATCGACAAGGCGCCTCTGATATTCACGTCGAACCCTATGGTGAAAAACGTGAAACCCTTGTTCGGTTCCGAGTCGATGGAGACTGTTTCGAATACATGAAGATTCCGCAAAGCTATCGACGCGCCATCGTCTCGCGCCTAAAGATTATGGCTAGCCTCGACATCGCAGAACGGCGTAAACCCCAAGACGGCAAGATCAAATTTAAACTGTCTGAAAGCAAAGATATCGAGTTGCGCGTCGCAACGATTCCGACTGCTGGATATAATGAAGACGTGGTCATGCGTCTGCTTGCGGCCAGCGAGCCCTTGCCTCTCGACAAGATGGGATTTTCAGACCGAAATCTCGCGGCGATCAAAGAGATCGCGGCAAAACCCTATGGCATCATTCTCTGCGTCGGACCAACCGGATCAGGTAAAACCACGACCCTCCATTCCGTTCTCGGTTTCATCAATACACCGGACATCAAGATCTGGACGGCAGAGGACCCCGTCGAAATCACGCAGTACGGACTTCGGCAAGTGCAAGTTCAACCCAAGATCGATTTCACCTTTGCCAAAGCCATGCGCGCATTTCTTCGAGCCGACCCAGACGTGATCATGGTCGGAGAAATGCGGGATAAAGAAACAGCAGAAATCGGGATTGAAGCCTCATTGACCGGGCACCTGGTCATGAGCACACTCCACACAAATAGTGCGGTAGAAACTATCACACGGCTCCTCGATATGGGCTGCGATTCGTTTAGTTTTGCCGATGCGATGCTGGGAGTCCTCGCCCAGCGCCTCACTCGCAGGATTTGCAAAGACTGCAAGGAGCAGTACGTCGGAACAGCGGTAGAATACGAAGAAATCCGCCAGGGCTATGGGCCTGAACATTGGGACAAACTCGGGATTCCACAAGACAACACGTTCCGCCTGGCCCGAGGGAAGGGATGTGAAACCTGCAATCGCACCGGCTTTAAGGGACGTGTGGCCTTGCATGAATTGCTTCTGGGGTCGGACAAACTCAAACGCATGATTCAGACTAAGGCGAGAACTGAAGAAATGCTACAATCCGCCATTGAAGAGGGCATGACCACCCTCATGCAGGATGGAGTCCAGAAAGCCTTGCTTGGCCAGACCACGTTCAAGGAAGTCAAGGCAGTAGCCATCAAATAATTTCACTCACGAATACGGGTGATGCGAGATCTTGGACGCATGGCCCCATCGTTTTCACCTCATGCGAATCACCCCTGCGCACACCATTCCCCTCTTCCCTGTACGCGTACAGAATTCAGCTTACTATACGATCATACGTCCATAGCACCTCCTTCACTCTATTGAAATAGATACGCGTGTCAGCCAGGCGTCTTGGCCGTAAATAGCCTTCCATTCCTATTCTACTTTTTCCTGAATCCGCCATTTGAACTCAGGGGCGCCTTATCACAAATACGACCCACCAATGGCAAAAAATAAATCGTAGCAGCCATATCTCTATCTTACGGCCCATCTCTTTTCTGATTTTCCTAGCCGCTCTCTCCTCGATACGTGCGCCAAAATGGTAACAGGGCAGTAAATGAATTCCACTCTGGGTTTAGGCACAACTCATCAACCGGAACACTGCACATACCCACCAACGTGTTCTACCAATCAGGTAGAAATATAGGCAACACTTGTATGGCTGAAGAACGAACGGATGAGTACGGGGCATCGCGTAATCTCTGTGAGTTGCGCGGTAATGCGAGTGGCCAGCCGTTCGCCCTTCTGTAAAGGCTGGCGTGCGTTACTGGTTTGCTTGGCATAGCTCCAGACCAAACTCATCGGGGTTGATATCTGGAGCGTAGCCAGGCAAGTAATACACCGTCAGCTTGCCGTTGAGTTCCGCTGCGTATTCCTTGACCGCG
>JBBRRN010000159.1:0-7847 GCA_038200685.1 Nitrospirales bacterium | reverse complement strand
TACGACCACATCACCTCCGGCATCGGCGCAGCCATGATCGGATGGTTTGGCTGTGCGATGCTCTGTTATGTGACGCCCAAAGAACACCTAGGCCTCCCCGACCGCGAAGATGTGAAGACCGGCGTCATCACTTATAAGATCGCTGCTCACGCAGCGGATCTGGCCAAAGGCCACCCTGGCGCACAGATCAGAGATAACGCGCTCTCTAAGGCCCGCTTCGAGTTTCGCTGGGAAGACCAGTTCAACCTGTCGCTCGATCCGGACACGGCCAAACTCTTCCACGACGAGACCTTGCCGGACAATGCCGCGAAGGTCTCTCACTTCTGCTCGATGTGCGGGCCGCATTTCTGCTCGATGAAGATTACGCAGGATGTCCGGGATTATGCCGCGCAATTACAGGTGGACGAACATACAGCGATTCAAATCGGCATGAAAGAAAAATCGGAAGAGTTCAAGAAGACCGGCTCCGAGATTTATCGATAAGGCAAGCGAGGATGCTCAAAACGGTCACCCAAACAAGGCACGAGGGAAATTGAAACCGGAGGCGTACCCTATGGGGTACGTTGAGGATTTCGATGAGCCGAGAGCGAAGTTGACGACCGTTTTCAACATCCGTTGAACGGAGAACAGATCATGAGTAAACCTCGACCAGCCCCATTACGGGAACGAGACATCACGCGCCAAATCGCGCGGGAATACTATAAGGAATTCGATCAGCTCATCGAGAGTGATGTGATCATTGTGGGAGCCGGACCTTCCGGTTTGATCTGCGCTCATGATCTGGCTGCGATGGGATTTCGGACGGTCATCGTCGAACAGAGCCTTGCCCTTGGCGGCGGCTTTTGGACGGGCGGCTACCTGATGAACAAGGCCACAATCTGTGAACCGGCCAATGAGATCCTCGAAGAAATCGGCGTGCCCTGCAAAAAAATCACGGAATGCGAAGGCATGTACATGGTCGATCCCCCGCACGCCACCGGTGCGTTAATTGCCGCCGCCTATAGAGGCGGTGCCAGGATCATGAATCTCACGAGAGTCGTCGATCTGGTCCTGCGACGCGACGGCATGCTCGAAGGGGTGGTGGTCAATAATACGACAGCTGAAATGGCCGGCCATGACATGATCCACGTGGATCCCATCGCGCTCGAAAGCAAGATTGTCGTGGATGCAACGGGCCACGATGCTGTCGTCGTGGAACTCTTGCATAAACGCAATCTCTACAAAGCCGTGCCCGGCAACGGCGCTATGTGGGTGTCTCGATCCGAGGAGGAAGTGATGGACCGGACCGGCGAGGTCTATCCCAACTGTTTTGTGATCGGATTGGCCGTAGCGGCAGTCTACGGCACACCTCGCATGGGACCGGCCTTCGGATCGATGCTGCTCTCAGGGCGGTACGGCGCGGAGCTGATTAAGAAGAAGTTGAAACAGGAGTAACAGAGACGGTCTCCTTGCTCGCGCAACGCGCGGCCTCAGAAGGCCCTCGTTGGACGCGCGCAGTCGAGACCATCCCCGTTACTCCCGCTAAGAAACGAGAATAGAGAAGGGCTATGGACGTTCAGGATTTCCTCATACAAGGCGAAGGCCACGAAGAAGATAAACGCGAGGCATGGCAACTCTTCCAACAAGCCTATGAACGCCAGATGAAGGGCGAATTGGAAGAAGCTGTGACGCTCTACAAAAAATCGATTGAGACTCATCCAACTGCCGAGGCCTATACCTTCCTCGGATGGACCTACAGCTTCATGGGACGGCTCGACGATGCAATTGAAGAATGTCACAAGGCGATCGCGCAGGACCCAGACTTCGGCAACCCCTATAATGATATCGGGGCCTATCTGATCGAAAAGGGCGAACTCGACGAAGCAATAACCTGGTTTCAGAAAGCCCTGCAGGCAAGACGCTATGAGAGTCCGGCCTTTCCCCATCTCAATTTGGGTCGTGTTTACGAGCGCAAAGGGCAATGGACTGAGGCGATCGATTCCTACAAGAAAGCCCTGGCACTCAACCCCAATTACGCCTTGGCGAAAAAAGCATTGGGACGATTGATCAGCTCACTCAACTAACAGAAGAGCTACTGAACCTTAGCCTAAGATTTCTTCACATGAGCGAAAAAACTATTCTCGTCGCTGTCACAGACATCTTCTTTTACACCAAAGTCCGCGACGCTCTGATGGCGAAAGGCTATAAGATCGAACGGGCTCGCACACAACAGGACATCGCCGAAAAGGCCTCGGCCACGCACCTATCCGCGTTCATCTTGAATATGAATGACGAGAAACTCGATGCCGTTCAGGCTCTAGAAACCCTCAAGGCCGATGCAGGCATGAAAACCATTCCCATTCTTGCCTTCGCCAACCACGAAGAAGTCGACACTTTTCACCGGGCCAAGGCACTGGGTGTGACCAAGATCGTCTCGCGCAATGAGTTCTCCTCACGATTGAAAGATCTGGTCGAGGAAGTGGCAGAGACTCACGTATGAAACAGTCACGTCTCCACGAACATCACGCGAAACTTGGCGCAACCTTTGAAGAAGTCGCTGGGTGGGACATGCCCGCTCACTATGGACAATGGGGCGCAGAGTATCAGGCTGTACGTCAGGCCGTCGGGCTTTCCGACCTCTCACATCGTGGCAAAATCCGCGTCACCGGCGATGATCGAGTGAAATGGCTGCAGGGCCTCATCAGCAACGATATCCTCCCCCTCCAGCCAGGCCAAGGACGCTATTCGAGCTTTCTCACCCACAAGGGCAAGATGCTCGGCTACTTTCGAGTCTACACCCTCCCCGACAGTGTGTGGGTGGAAGATGTCGGCGAGGTCGGCGACGCGACCTTCCAAGCCCTCAGAAAGTTTCTGCTCTACGGCATCAAAGCGAAGATGGAGAACTGTGCAGAGTCCTGGGGGCTATTGCTGGTCAGCGGGCCTAATGCCTGTGCGACCGTCAGCGCCGCTTTCGGAGTCGAGATGAACGACCTCAAGCCAGTGAGCGCCATCACAGCGAAAATCGGCGGTCACACCGCGCTCCTCCTGCGTACAGAAGAAACCGGAGAGGATGATCTGGAAATATTATTGCCTGCCGATGCTCTCCACACAGCATGGGAACGGCTCATGGAGTCCGGTTCGGCATACGGCATCAAGGCGGTCGGCGGTCACGCTCGTGAGGCCCTCCGTATTGAGGCAGGGCTGCCGAAAGCTGGCCCAGACCTTAACGAGGAGATTGTCCCACCGGAAGCGAACCTAGAAGGAAAAGCGTTCAGCCTAAATAAGGGCTGTTATCCCGGGCAAGAAGTCGTGGCGAGAATGGACACCTACGGCAACGTACGGCGGAAATTGGTTGGGCTCGTCATGAATGGCTCAATCATCCCACCGAGAGGCGCCAAGCTCTTCAGCGGAGATCGAGAAGTCGGCTGGGTCAGCAGCGCCACAGACTCACCCAAGATCAAGACACCTATCGCTCTGGCATTCCCGCTCCGGGACTTTTCAGTCCCCGGCACCAATCTCGCCGTCGAAATCGATGGTGCGCGTCACGATGCGACAGTGCGAGCGCTCCCCTTCTACCACCGCGCCTAGCAGGACGCTGAAAAGTCCCGCCAGCTTCATTCTCGCATCGCTCAGAGGCTCAATGTACCGAAGGGTCCGCCTCGGATCTTCACTCGCTGCGGCCTTGCTTGGGAAGAGGCGCGTCTCAGGGCAAAGAAGCTCTCTCGACAGACTCAGGGCGGGCGGGTGAAGTAGCCGCCAGGGTCGGGAGGGTAAGAAGTCTGGCCTTTTTGAGCGTCCTGCGAATCGCTACTGCTCCGAGTTCCTGACCGCTGTAACAGCCGAAGCAAAGGCGAGCAAACTCTTCCGCTCGTCGTCTTCGAGCGCTAGTAAGAGATGGGCCTCTTCGGCATGCATGAGGCGAAGGCTGAGAAACGGTTCTTCGCGGCGTTTTTCTTTGTTGTCCCACATCGCATCGATCAACTGAACTTTGTCCAACTGGCCGACCGACACCACATCGTAGCGAAAATAGGAATCGCCAATGACCATGTCGAACACAACGTTCCCGGCAGTGAGCAACACGAGGTTGAAGCGTCCCTGGTCTTCGTAACCCTCCGGCAAAAACTTGTTGATATGGCACCGTGCGACTTTACGATCCCCCAAGGCCGCGCGAATTTTTTCTTTGAGTGCCGGGTAATCGATCTGCATGGGCTTATCATCAAGCCCCGTCGCCGCAGCCGCGGCATTGCGAGTCTGTTCAAAAATCTCATCCGCTGACATCAAGCCTGCCATCTGTATAGTCCTTTCATCAAAACCTTATTAACTCGTGGTACGCCGAGCCTTCACAGCTCTCGCTACGCCGACCAATCCAAGGCCGGCCCACGCAAACTCCAAGAAAATGAATCCCACCCGCTGATCCGCAATCGCGACGATCCCTAGCAACAACGACCCGACAATGTTGAACGCGAGGTATCCCGCGTTCAATTCACGCCAGATCCCAGCCTGAAGCAGACCATACGCTGACAGCACCATCAGTGCACCCAGCACAGAAATCACCTGCAACAGCATCTCGCACCTCGTCAGGACCTTGATCGCGCGCGCAACGCATGCGTACCGTAACTGGCCACCGTCCCGATATCAAGAGGATCTTCGCAGAAGACGATGGTGGTTACTTAGCGGACAGATGATGGGAAAACCGCGTGGCGCCGGCTTCATCGAGGACTGTGACGTCGAAGGAGGACTTGGTGACTCGTATGAGACCAAAATTGAAGTATCCGCCTTCATTGATCAATGTGGTCGGGCGTAATCCCGCACTGGCCGGCGTCTGTGGGCCGGGCGCGGCGGACAACGGACCAACCACAAACTCATGGAAGTCAGGAGTCCCGTCACCGTTCGGATCGTACGCATTCGCTTGCACATAGTGGACATCGCCGCCCAAGAACACCACGTTCTTGACACGCTGGGCAAGAATGCAATCCACAATTACTTGCCGCTCACGCTCGAAACCGGTGCCGTCCACCCCTCCGGCCCAACCATCATTCCCAGGGGCGCCGGCGCCTCCTCCCTTCGAAATGGACAGCGGCACACTCGTCACAATCACTTTCCATGTCGCGGTCGACTCGGTAAGCCCGCTCAGCAACCACTGAAGCTGCCTCTCTCCCAACATCGTCTTCGCCGGGCCGTCCTGATCGGCGTTGGAGCTCCGATATTGCCGCGTATCCAGGATAAACAGCTCGAGGTCCGCCCCGGCACGCACCGTTCGATAGAGCCGATGGGGATCGTCAGATGCCACGCGGATCGGCCAATACTCGCGCAAGGCCTGACGCCCAGCCGGCATCTGGCTGTCGAAAATCCCTGCAAAGTTATTCCGCACTTCATGATCATCCCAGATGACATAGACCGGAACGCTGCCGAGAAACCGCCGCAAAGCCCCTGCACCCCGTTGGTCGCGATGACGCGCACGATATTCGGCCAGTGTCGTCGCTCGAAAGTCAGCGCCAGGCTCGTTCGGAGGGGACAGGCACAGGCCGTCACTATATACCGTATCCCCGAGAAACAAAAAGAAATCGAGCGGCTGCACACGCATTACATCGAAAATGGGATATCCGGCAGCGCCACGCCTGCAACGCCCCTGGCCACCTAGATCCCCGCTCCAGGCAAAGGTCACTGGCAGATGACTGTTCGTATCCGGAAGTGTCGCAAATTCCCCTCGAGCCGCCACTCGTGCTTCGATCGCTGTGCCTTCACGGTCCTTTGTGCTGACATATACATGCCATCGGTATCGTGTGGCCGGCGCTAAGCCCTCAACGGGAATCGTCAGGGTAAAATCCGTTTCCTGGCTGGTCGTGAACAACGGCGTCCGTGCCACGGGAGCGACGGCTGTTCCCATCTTCGACACGCGGTTCCAGACCGTCACCGGCGCCCACTCGATTTGTACCATCATCGGCCCATCGGTCCGCACCCAAAGCAGGGCCGACTGGCTCGTCACATCTCCCGCCGCAATCCCCTGAGGCAACAGATTCCTCGAAACAACATTCGACTCGGCAAAGGGACTCCCAGGAGGAAGCCCCTCGCGCGAGGGTGAGGTACAGCCTGAAATGGAAACACACGCCGCCAAGAGCAGGAAGGAAATAGTACACGGACCCGTCATGCCGATGGACTTACCGGAATGGGAACGATACGTCAAGCATAGGACGCACGATTCATCAAGGCGAACCCGGTTGATAATCGACCCTTCCGTTCTGCATACTGTGAAATCTTATTCGGAGGATGGGATGCACGATCTGACCTGCCTTATCCAAAGCTGCCAGACCAAAGTCTACGCTCCAGCGGGCACCCACAGTGTCTGCCGAGCACATTTCTTGAGCTATCTCACCTGGCGCCGCCGTAAAGGCCCGCAGATGTTTATAAAATATGCCGGGATGACGATGGAGGAACGTGACCCTCTCGTCGCCGAATGGGCCAACACCATCCGGGTAGATGAAGCCCCCGCCGCCTCACTACCTAAAGGCTAATCTTCCACGCCCACACACAAGGAAATGGGTTCTCGTGCCATTTCCATTTCTCAGCCCCAATTGGTCGGCGAAGACCTCTCGCCGATGATCGAGATTCCCACCCTCGAGGCACAACATGCCGCAACGTACAGCAAAGCCGGTCAACCTCGGACAGGATTGAACTCGTTCGACGGAAACTTCCCTTTCCATCGATCAGCCACGATGCGAGTCCATCAATACTCGTTTAGAGTAGCTTTCAATAGAGACGCCGGAACTCTACGGAGGCATGATCATCTAATAGCGGAAAACCCGCAACAGCACGGCAATCTTCAGCCCCTTCAAGCTCTGTATCGAACCATCGCGCGTCCCGCTGTCCCTGCATCATGCGCGCTCCATATCCCTTCAGTGTGAAGAGACCTTGCTTGGCCTTTCCTGCGTAAAAAGTCCCACAAGTTCTCGTCTCTATTGCCCCCTCAATTTTTTTCACACCTCCGCCTTGCTGATAAAGGTTTGTGCGCAGGGTGAGGACGAAAGGCGTCGACATAAACCCCTCCAAAGACGTAGCTAAATTACAAACGCTACAGTCCTTGGAGGCATTCTGGTACAGAATCACCGCTGTTTATGCTGTTTTGCGTAATATCATTGGTGTCCCCAACGGGATTTGAACCCGTGTTACTGCCTTGAAAGGGCCGACCAAGTGAAAAGTTATACAAACTTCTAGTCATGCAATAACAGGGCGGTCTTCCCAAATTTCATGAAAAGTCATTCAGTTACAACCTCAGACGGTTAGCATGTCATGTTTCTATTAGTTCTACGCTCTCCATAGCATTCGTTGCTTTCTGTCACGCTGGTGTCACAGCTAAGTACAGAATATTGGACTGAACCACATAGCAGGGAGAGGTCTGACTTAATGCGGGAAATTTTTATATGGGCTCAACTTTTTCTTTTGAATTGTCTTAGTTGGGAGGAGCTTACAGCATCCCATCGTGGATGGTCTAATTGTCCAGAAAGACGGCCCGCTGATTAAGAGTGGCAACAGGGCAATAATTCGAACTGCTTGATGTTGCGATGGTTTCCCCGTTTATCATTGAAAATCATGAGCTTGCTGACTTTCTATTGATTCCATTGTTTCTATCTAGTTTGGTTGTTTGTGAGGAATTTTCGCACAAAATTAGCACAGCAATGTCCCGCTGGTTGATTGGCAATCGCGCACCCCTCACTATGCTATTTCATTTCTTGCACCTTCTTAAACTGCCCGCCTAGAATACGCCTCCTTGCGGTTCTCGATTCGCCCCTTCCACCGCTTTCCTGTGTAGTGCTCGTCAGCTATAACTCTGGTCCTTTCCAAGGCCGCTGGACACCGCGTGGACTAAAACC
>JBBRRN010000158.1:0-7864 GCA_038200685.1 Nitrospirales bacterium | reverse complement strand
CGTTTGCGGTGAGGCGGGGAATGTGGAAGACGGTTTCAAGGGAATCACAAAGTCAACTCCCGACGTCGCGATTGTGGACCTCGGCTTGGGCAAGCAAACGGGTCTCGAATTAATTGCTCAGCTGGCTAAGGGTCTCCACAAGGTCCCGGTCCTGATTTTGTCCATGTATCCCGAGTCGATTTATGCGGAGAGAAGCCTTAAAAAGGGAGCGGCTGGCTATCTGATGAAGTCAGAGTCCCCCGAGGTGATTTTGCACGGCCTCCGTCAGGTATTACGGGGGAAAATCTATTTGAGTCCTGTGATGCAAGTCGAAAGAGGGGCTGGACGCTCAAAGAACAAACGTCGCTAAAATAAACCTAAGGAGAAGAAACAACATGAAAAAGCAATGGTTAATCGTAATGGCCGTGATGATTGGAATCAGCGGAACTGCAATGGTCGTTCATGCCGGTGAAGGCATGTCCGGGATGACTAGTATGCCCAATACGGCTGCGGAGCACACTGCTATGGCTGAAAGTTACAAAACGAAAGCGGCGGGATACCGGCAGGACGCGGAGTTCCATCGTCAGATGCTGGCGGACTACAAGAAAGGTGTTGCCGTGAGCCCAAAAGCTCCGAATGAAAATCCTTGGATTGCAAAAGAGCGAGTGCACTGTGAAAAATTCATAAAGGAAGCGGAAAAGCTGGCCACCGAAGCTGACCAATTCGCACTTTTTCACACGATGCGCGCAAAGGAAATCCAAAGTTAAGAAGGAATGCGGCGGGACGGCAGACAGCAGATCTGTCGTCCCGGATAGGGCTAAATGATTCCAATCACGCAATAAGGGAGATATTTCATGAAACGACAAGTGATTTTCATAACGTTGAGCGCATTATTAGCAAGCGGGACGAGCTTCGCTGCTGAGCAGACGTGGACAGGACGGATTATTTCCAACATGTGCAACGCGGCCGATAGTGTCGGCATGAGCCATGAGTGCATTATGAATTGCATCAAAGCCGGTGGAAAGTATGTCTTTGTGAACAAAGGCCAAGTCCATAACATTCAGAACCAGAACTTTAATGAATTAGAAAGCAACGCTGGGCACCCAGTTAAACTGACGGGAGAGATCGGCTCGGACGGCACGAGCATCACTGTCGTCAAAGTCGCCATGACGTCAGCAGCTTTAAAATAGAGAGAATCGACTTAATGAGGAGGTGAAGACTATGACAGATCCTGTTTGTGGCATGACGGTTGATGTAAAAGCCGCTGGGGGCCAGAGTGAATACAAAGGCACGACGTTTTCATTCTGCAGCGCCAGCTGTAAGGCAAAGTTCGACAAAAATCCCGTTCAGTACATCAGTAAGAATCAAGGCAAGAAAGAACAATCCTGTTGCTCATAAGTGGATTACGCTCAACTGATTTGGCGGCGCTTAAAGGAGCGTCGCCATTTTAGCGGAGACTGTTTGAGTAGAGAAGGGGCTAACAGCTGTGCTGACAACCAAGATCAATTCGCGGAAAAGGAAGTTAATCATGAATAGCAAATTATATTTTGGAATTGTTGCTTTCGCCGTAGCGCAAGGATTCGGTACAACAGTCGTGGCACATGCGGCGGATCCAGATCATGCGGCGCATCATGCAAAAGACCCGTCAACGACAACTGACACGCAGGGTCCGCTAGCTCCTTTAGCACAAGCGCTGGATCAGAATCACCCCAATATGCAGAGCAAAACAAAAGCCAAAAAGATGAAGATGAGCCCTGCTCAAACAACACCTCCTGCTATGGCGATGCCGGCGTCCGGCGGGGGAAAGCCAGGTGGAATGCCAAACCAGGCAGGCGGCATGATGAAAGCGATGGAGCCGATGATGAATTCCATGATGGGCTCCATGGGACAGACCCCAAGCCAGGCGGCAGATCCTGCGTCCCCCGAACGTCCCGGGATTCCAGGAGGCTCCCATATCTTTCATGTCGGGGCGACGGGATTCTTTCTTGATCATCAAGACCTCGTGCCACTTAGTCAAGAGCAGCAACAGTCACTCAATCAAATCAAGACCAATGCTCTATTTGATCAATCTAGTCGGGACCGAAAAGTGGCTCAGGCCGAGCAGGAATTGTGGTCTCTCACCAGCCCGGACAAGCCTGATCTCAAAGTGATTGACCGGAAGGTCAAAGAAATTGAGTCTCTAAAAGGAGAACAGAGGATCGCGTTCATCCGTTCTGTAAACGAGGCCTCTAAGATTCTAAGAGCCGACCAGCGCAACGTGATACTCGGCCGAGCGTCTCCTCAAAATTCAATGGGCTCCATGGGTGCTGGAGCAGCCCCTTCGCAACAGATGGGTTCACCTCCTAGCGGAATCAACATGCCGGCCAGCAAAACTTCTAATGGAAACGGCATGGCGGGCGCTAGGCCTAGTGGTATGCCATCCACGGCACCCCAAGCCACACAACCCGCAAGCGCCCCTGCTGCCGCAAATGGAATGGGTGGGGGTGGGATGAAGAAAGACCAAGGCGAGATGGGAGGTATGTAAAAGTGAAAACGGATATACGCTTAGCGTCTCGGATTCTCTTGCTAAGCGGATTCTTCTCCTATGTCGTAATGGCGCGGGCAGACTTGACCCCCGAGGAACATGCCAGCCACCATGGAGGTCCCCCGGTTAATACTCCTGGCAGCCCAGCGGCTCCCGGAGGAATGGGAGGTCCCGCAGCAGGCGGCCCCGGTGCCGGGATGGCAGCAGGCATGGGCAAGATGATGGAGAAGATGGGAAAAGCTCCACGAAAGGAGTTCTATCCTTCGCTGATGGATCTTCCCAAACTTTCAACCGAGCAGCGCGCCGAACTGCAAGCCAACGCTCATAAGCGGATGCAATCAGGTGTCGCTCAGATGAACCAGGGTCTTATAGATCTAACTCAGCTGGCCTCTGGAGAAGACTATCGGGCGATGCAGAAAACGACCCAACGGATCGGCGAAGGTCTTTCAATCTTGCAAAGCGGGCTAGCGACGCACCAGCTGTTATTTGAAGGAAAAGCCCCCAGAAAAATCGCACTGGGATGGTTCAAGCGGGAGATGAGCCTTGTCTCTCCGGGAGGGATTGAAGACACACATGGCGCGCGCGGCCTCTCAATCCTGCATCTGTTCACGATGGCGCTTCTCGTCGCGTTCGCCTTTGCAATGCTAGTCATGTATTACTTCAAGATGCGCCGGGCCACAGCCCTCTTTGGGCGCATCGATCCCGACAAAGGATCTCCGCCCCCGGGATCTTCGCCGCCGCAGGGTGGCACGCCAGGTCCCTCGGGAGGAAAACCTCGAGCGGATGCGCCGCCCGACAACAAATCACCGTCCCCGGTAGCGACTGACAAGCCACCAGCGCCTGGCGAACCGTCAGCCGGGAAACCTTCAGCGACGAGTTCAGCGGCATTTCCTTTGACGGCAAAGTGGCTGGGCAAGCTCCGCGTCGAGAGCATCGCCACCGAAACGCCTTCGGTCCAAACTTTCCGCCTCCGGCCGCCCGACGGGGGTGCGCTGCCATTCACCTACACACCGGGTCAATTCCTCAATGTAGCCTTCGGAATCGGTGGCGCGCGCATGAATCGCTCGTATTCCTTCTCGTCGTCGCCACACCAGCGTGATTATGTTGAACTGACCATAAAGCGCGAGGAGCGCGGAGCTGTCTCGCGGCACATCCTTGATCTTATCAAGGTCGGGGACGAGATCGAATCGGGCGGACCGGTCGGCAAGTTCACTTTTAACGGAACCGAAGCAGAGAGTATCGTCCTCCTCTCGTCTGGAATCGGCATCACGCCGATGATGAGCATCGCCCGGTATCTCACGGAGCAGTCATGGCCCGGCGATATTTTTTTTATCTATTCCTGCCGTACCGCGGCCGACTTTATTTTTCAAAAGCCTCTCGCAGCATTGGAGCAGCGCAATCCGAAGTTGCACGTCGTAGTCACGATGACGAAAGCGGGCCCGGACTGGAAGGGGCCGCGTGGCCACTTCACGAAAGAGTTGCTTAACAAAACGGTGCCCGGTCTTGCCGCTCGGCGCATTCACCTCTGTGGGCCGCCGGCGATGATGGACTCCACCAAAGCACTCCTCACCGAGCTTGGAGTTCCTCCGAATCTTCTCAAGACCGAGGCGTTCGGGGCAGTCAAACCCTCTCCTGCCGCGCCCGGTACCACGGTAAAACCGACCGCCCCAGGGACCGGCCCCTTGGTCACGTTTTCGAAGAGCAACAAATCCGCAAAAACAGGCGACGACCAGACCGGTGAGCAAGGGTCGCTCGCTACAGGACCAGGGCAGACAATTCTCGAACTTTCCGAGCAGCTCGGGATCGGCATCGAGTTCTCCTGCCGCGTAGGTACCTGCGGGGTATGCAAGGTCAAGATGACTTCCGGAGAAGTGGACCAAGAGGTCCAAGATGCGCTCGACGAAGACGACAAGAAAAACAACATCATTCTGGCCTGCCAGGCGAAGCCAAAAACCGAAGTCGCGGTGGTGGCCTAAGCCGTGAAAAACATCGAACGTTTCATTGTCGCCAGCATTTTCGCAGTGTTGATGTTTGGCTGGCTTGGCTTCCTTTTTCATGTCTCACCGCGCTTTGCGGGCAGCGGCCTCGGCGCGGTATTCGGCATTTCGGGAGCCTTTCTGATGCTCGTGCCACTTATCTATGTGATCGTAAAGCGTATCCCTTTTTTCAAGCAACGCATCACTCCGTATGTTTCGTCGCAGACGTGGCTGCTGGTGCATATCTACACCGGCATTGTAGGATCGCTCCTCGCACTCATCCACACCGGCCACAAATATAACAGCCCGCTCGGCATAGCCCTCACCGCGACGATGCTGCTAGTCGTCGTGTCAGGGTTTATTCTTCGCTATCTGACGCCCTTCGTGAATCTTGATATCAAGGACAAACTGCTGCTCTTGCAGACCGCGCGGGGCGATCTTGACAACGCCTGGGGCATCTTGGATCAGTCCGCCGCGGATCGGAAAGGTCTCCCGAAGGCACCGTGGCTCACCGCCGGCCTGGATTCGCTCGGGCTGTCGATCGCAACAGACAATCCAGCCGGCAAAGTCACCACTCTCGCCGAAGGCGTGGCGGATCTGGAGTATTCAATTCGCTCGCATGAACTTTTGAAGAGCTGGTTTTCAGGCGCATTGACAGCGCACATCATTCTCGCGGTGTCTATGTATGCACTGCTCGCCCTGCATATCTGGTCGGGAATTCACTTCGGCTTACGGTGGTTCGCCTAACGGCTCGTCATGAACAAGAGAATCGGCGCTGCGCTCGTTTTGATAGCTCTTGGAGCCGTTGCGACGAATTTAAGGAAGGGCGACTTGAATAAGACTTCGACATGGCAGAAAGCGGCACGACCAGGCCCCTTGTCGGCCGCCCATGCGTTTATGGGAAACGATTGCGCCGCCTGCCATACCGCAGGACAAGGCCCCGATCCGGCCAAATGTATCGCCTGTCATGCGAACGATGAAGCGCTTCTTAAGCGCCAGCCTACGGCGTTTCACGCCCAGATCTCAAGCTGCAAAGAATGCCATCAAGAACACCTGGGCGGGGATAAGCCTCCTGTCAAAATGGATCACGAAGTGCTGGCTCGGTTAGGCGTAAGGATGGAGGCGGAAAAGGGACAGACGGCGCCTCAGGGCCTGATGCGCGAAGCAGATCTCTGGATGCTATTGAAAAAAGCGGAGGTTCAGTTACCGAGAGAAAATCCACACGAGTCCACTATTGTTTCCACCTTGAATTGCGCTGCCTGCCATAGCAATCAGGACAAGCATCGGGGACTCTTTGGAGCCGATTGCCTCACCTGCCACACGACCCAAACCTGGAAAATTCCCGAATATCAGCATCCCTCGCCGACATCAATGAATTGCGCTCAATGCCATCAAGCGCCTCCGAGTCACTACATGATGCATTTCAAGATGATCTCCGCGAGGATCGCGGGAAAACCGCATGCTCAAGTGAATCAGTGTTACCAGTGCCATCAAACAACATCCTGGAATGATATCCAGGGGGTTGGCTGGTACAAGCACCATTAATGTGGACATGAAATGTTAAATCGTAATTTGGCTCTCTTCCCTGTTGCCATGCTATTGGGTGCTGACTGCACACCCCGCGCTTGGGCCGAATCAGCTTCGAAAACATCCGAGCTGACTGACACCGCAGATACCATTCAGCTCGTTATTCAGAAACAGACTATTCACATTGCTGGTCGGGAAGTGACCGCCACGGCGGTGAATGGTCTGGTGCCGGGGCCCTTACTGCATTTTAAGGAAGGCGAAGCGATGAGCGTTCGGGTAACAAACGCGATGAAGGAACCGACATCGATCCATTGGCACGGAGTGATCGTACCGGCGGATATGGATGGCGTCCCAGGCATCAGTTTCCCCGGCATCAAGCCCGGAGAGACATTCACTTATCGCTTTAAAGTTCGTCAAAGCGGAACGTATTGGTATCACAGCCACTCCGATCTTCAGGAGCAATCCGGCCTTTACGGACCCATAGTCATCGATCCCATCAAGAAAGATCCCTTTACTTTCGATCAAGACCATGTGGTCATGCTCTCGGACTGGACGGACGAAAACCCGCAGCGGGTTCTAGGCCACTTAAAGAAACTGGGTTCGTACTACAACTTCCAGCAACGTACCATCTTTGACTTTTTCCGCGACGTATCGCGCGATGGCTGGCGCAAAACGATTTCCGAGCGTCTGGCGTGGGGGAAAAGTCGAATGGATCCCACTGATAACGCGGATGTGACCGGCTATACCTATAAGTATCTCGTCAATGGCCTATCCCCGGAAAGTCACTGGACTGCGTTGTTTAAGGCAGGCGATCGCGTCCGACTGCGCTTCATTAATGCCGGGGCCATGACGTATTTCGACGTTCGTATACCGGGTCTCCTGATGACTGTGGTTCAGGCCGACGGTCAGAATGTGCAGCCGGTGACCGTCGATGAGTTTCGCATCGCCCCCGCCGAGACCTATGACATCATCGTCCAACCCAAGGAGGAGTGGGCTTACACTATTTTTGCCGAGACGATGGACCGGAGCGGGTATGCGGCCGCCACACTCGCGCCCCGCGAGGGGATGCGAGCCGAGATTCCGCAGAGACGTCAGCGTCCGCTGCGCACGATGGCCGATATGGGCATGGGGCCCGGGATGGACAAGGGCGCATCTCAGAGCATGCCCGCAATGAAGATGCCGACCGTCGAAAAGAAGAAGCCGGCTGCGCCAAAAATGCCAGGCATGCAAATGCCCGAAGATGAGAACTCTCCTTCATCCTCGGTTGCCTCACCGGTTATGCATGGACCCGATCACCATGGGCCAGGTAATTCCATGGTTGCTATGCAGCCCGCGAGCAGGCTGGGCGACCCGGGCGACGGTCTCGAGGATAACGGCCGGAAGGTGCTCGTCTACACCGATTTGCGACGACTAACATCCGATGAGGACTTACGGGAGCCTTCGCGCGGAATCGAGCTGCATCTCACGGGGAATATGGATCGGCAGATGTGGTCGTTCGACGGGATACAGTACTCGGATGCCGTGGCGCCGATTCCATTTCGCGATGGCGAGCGGGTCCGGATCACACTTGTGAATGACACGATGATGGACCACCCGATTCATATTCATGGGATGTGGATGGCGCTCGAGAATGGAGCGGGAAGGTTTCTGCCATATAAACACACTATCAATGTTATGGCGGGTGAAAAGTTGTCGGTTCTTGTGACGCCGAACGAATTGGGCCAGTTTGCCTTCCACTGCCACTTGCTCTACCACATGGACTTGGGGATGTTTAGAGTCGTCTCCGTGTCCAGTGGAGCGGTTCAAGGGCAACCATGAGACGTACACGAGGTTTCGCGATTGCGCTGTTTCTGATCCT
>JBBRRN010000157.1:0-7889 GCA_038200685.1 Nitrospirales bacterium | reverse complement strand
TGGCGACCACCACCAGAACCCCGGCTGCGTGGGCCTGTGTCACCAACGTGCTGTAATCTCCGACAGAGCCGTCGGTGGCCGGATACTGGAACAAAATGCCGGCTAGTTGGGGATTGGAAAAGTCGATGGTGTTCGTCTGGCCGGTGCGCAGTGTCATGCCGAGCGGTTCAGCACGCGTCTGCATCACGGCAATGGTCTGGGGATGACAGTCCTGCGAGGCGAAGAATTCTGTCCGTTCATGGCCTGACGAACGGGAAAAGGCGAGGCACATGGCCATGGCCTCTGCTGCCGCGGTCGCTTCATCCAGGAGTGAGGCATTGGCCAAGGGCAAGCCGGTGAGGTCGGTGACGACAGTTTGGAAATTTACGAGGGCTTCCAAGCGGCCCTGTGCGATCTCAGCCTGGTAGGGTGTGTACTGGGTGTACCAGGACGGATTTTCGAAAATATTGCGCTGAATCACGCCGGGTGTCAGGCAGTCGTAATAGCCCATGCCGATCAATGAACGGTAGACCCGGTTTTCTGAGGCGATGGAGCGGATTTCTTCCAGCACGGCTTGTTCGCCGCGATGAAGGGGCAGATCTAATTCTTTCCGCATACGAATGTCGGAGGGAACTGTAGCGTTGCTTAGTTCCTCCAACGATTGCAAGTCGAGTGTGGCCAGCATGTCGTGGGTCTCAGCGTCGGTGGGGCCGATATGGCGATGGATAAACGTGTCGGTTGGGTTCAGAAAGTCCGGTGTGGCCATGGCGTTCGTGTTGTCCTTTGGATGTCTCTGGTCGGTTGAGGGCCTCAGTGTATCGGCTGACTCATTTGCGGGCAGGAGAATACCACGCGGACTCCCTGTTCTCCAAGAGTCGCGCAAGAGCTGAAGACTTGCCTTCAGGCGATGAGTCACGTATGAGTGCAAACATCAATGCTGTACAAGGTAAGATGTGAAAGGTGAAACGGAGGATTCTCCGAAACCTTTCATTGCCGGATGTGCAAACTGTGAAACTACACGACATTCTGATCGTTGGAGCCGGTCTGGCAGGGATGCGGGCGGCCGTTGCCGCACCGTCGGATCTCGATGTTGCCGTGATCTCCAAGGTCCATCCGGTTCGCAGCCACTCTGTGGCCGCGCAAGGGGGCATCAACGCAGCGCTGGGAGAGAACGATTCGTGGGAGGCCCATGCCTTCGATACCGCAAAGGGCGGGCTCTATCTGGGCGATCAGGATGCCATCGAGGCGATGTGTCGCGAAGCCCCTGACGACATTCACGAGCTAGAAAGTCTGGGGGTCATCTTCAGTCGTGACGATCAGGGACGGATCGCCCAACGACCGTTCGGTGGAGCCGGCTTCCCCCGCACCTGTTACGCTGCCGACCGTACCGGCCACGCCATCCTCCATGCCATGTACGAACAGCTGCTCAAACGGCGTATCGCCGTCTATGAAGAGTGGTATGTCACAGCGTTAATCATGGAAGACGGCGCCTGTCGGGGCGTGGTGGCGTGGGACCTCATCCGCGGAGGGTTGCACGCGATTCGAGCAAAGGCCGTCATCTTGGCCACGGGAGGCAGCGGGCGCGTCTTCCTGACGAGCACGAATGCCGTGATCAACACCGGTGACGGCATGGCGCTCGCGTATCGCGCGGGTGCTCCGCTCGCTGATATGGAATTTGTCCAGTTCCATCCCACCACACTCAAGGGCACGGGTATCCTCATCACCGAAGGGGCTCGCGGAGAAGGAGCCTACCTCCTGAATACGCTCGGCGAACGGTTTATGAAGACCTATGCCCCGCAACAGATGGAACTGGCCACCCGCTCCGTTGTCTCATTGGCCATCGGGCAAGAAATCCTCGAAGGCCGCGGAGTCGACGGGTGCGTGTTGCTGGACTTGCGGCACCTTGGACGCCAGCGCATTCTTGAACGGCTCCCTCAGATCAGAGAACTCGCGATTGAGTTTGCCGGCCTTGACCCCATCGAGACTCCCATTCCTGTCCGTCCAGGCGCGCACTATCAGATGGGCGGTGTTCGGACCAATCAATGGACTGAAGCAGGCATCGCCGGCCTCTACGCGGCCGGTGAATGCGCCTGCGTCAGTGTGCACGGCGCCAATCGGCTGGGAGGCAACTCACTTCTTGAAACCATCGTGTTTGGCCGTCGCGCCGGAATCCGAGCCGGAGAGTATGTCCGAACCATCGCACGACAAGCCTTCGAAACAGACCAGCTTGCGATCGAGCAGCATCGGGTTCAGCGGATGCTGGCACAAGAGGGATCAATCCGAGCGTGGCAAATTCGGGAAGAACTCGGCCAGGTGATGAGCCTCAATCTAGGCCTCGTCCGGACGCACGAATCCATGGCTGCTGCGCTCACGGCACTCACGGCACTGACCCATCGCGCCGATTCCGTCACGGTGCAGGATAAAGGACGGGTGTTTAACAGCGATCTTGTGCAAGCTTTCGAGCTCCAATCTCTGCTAGATGTCGCGGAAACCATCGTTGCCAGCGCCCTCGCCAGGCAAGAAAGCCGCGGAGCCCATTACCGATCGGACTTTCCCAAGCGAGACGATGTGCAGTGGCTCAAGCACACGGTAGCCCGACGAACTCCCCAGGGGCCGACCGTGGCCTCCGAGCCGGTGACGGTCACCCGTTTTCCTCCGGCATAAAAACTGGTCTATCTGGTTTGTCTTATTTTGGGTTGAAAGAAACTAACCGGATGAACCAGACAGACCAATTGTAGGCGCAGGTTTGGTATAATCTCTCATCGACTGCCATGCGCATACTCGTCATTGAAGATGAAACCAAGGTCGGCTGCTTCATCAAGCGCGCGCTTGAAGAGGAGAGCTACGCCGCCGACCTCTGTGAAGATGGTGCGCAGGGACTTCAGATGGCCCTCCATACCAACTATGACTTATTGATCGTTGACTTGATGCTCCCGTCATTGCCGGGATTGGAGATTCTCAAGGGCGTCCGCCAGGCACGGATCCATACCCCCATTCTGATCCTGACCGCCCAATCGCAGGTAGACCAGCGTGTCAAAGGCCTTGACGCAGGGGCGGACGACTATCTCACCAAGCCCTTCGCGATCGACGAGCTGCTCGCCCGTATTCGTGCCCTGCTTCGCCGTGGCTCCACTGAAAGTCCTGGTGTGCTCCAGATCGACGACCTGGCGTTGAACCCCGCGACGCGCGAAGTGACCAGAGGCGGTCAGCGGATCGATCTCACCTTGAAGGAGTATGCCCTACTCGAATATCTGATGCGCCATACCGGGCGTGTATTGACCCGTCCCATGATTTCAGAACATGTGTGGGATCAGGATTTCGACACGTTCACCAATGTCATCGACGTGTATGTGAACTATCTCCGCAACAAGATCGACCGAGGACGCTCAAAGAAACTGATTCACACGATTCGCGGAAGCGGATATATGCTGAAGGTCGACTGATGCCGCTTCGCGTCCGGCTCACGCTCTGGTACGGCACCGCACTCGCACTCATCCTCATCATCTTTTCCACCATCTTGTACCTGGTGACGGCTCGAAGCCTCCGCGACGCGGTCGATGAATCGCTGGGGGAAACTGCTGAGGCGGCCGTTCGGTCGCTGGAAGAACGCGGCTTCCTCCCGTTGATCGACGAAGACGAACTTCTGTCGCAGTTCCCGGAGCTCGCACGTATCGATAAGTTTTTTCAGATCTTCAGCCCCTCCGGCACCATCACGATTCGCTCGCCGAACATGAAACAGCATGAGATGCCTCTGAGTCGTCAGGCGTTGGAAGGGGCCTACTCAGGTCGCACGCTTCTCGAGTTTGCCAAATACCCCAAGGAGCCGCCGTTACGCCTCATTTCAGTTCCCATCATCTATCGAGGCAACCTGCTCTACATCATCCAGGTCGGCACCTCGATGGACTCAGTCGAGCAGACTCTGAACCGACTCCTGCTCGTGTTGCTGGTCAGTATCCCCATCGCGCTGGTCGTGTCGCTCGCCGGCGGCTGGTTCATGGCCGGCCGAGCTCTTCGCCCGGTCGATGCGATCACGCTGGCAGCTCAACGCATTGCCGGAGGAGATCTCACGCAACGGCTCACAGTTCCAGCCTCAGCCGACGAAATCGGTCGCCTGACGAACACATTTAATAACATGATCGACCGGCTTGAAACGTCCTTTCGGCAGATCGGCCAGTTCAGCAGCGATGCCTCGCACGAATTGCGCACGCCGTTGACGGTCATGAAAGGGGAAACCGAGCTTGCGCTCCGGCGTCCTCGCGAAACCGACGATTACAAGATTGTTCTGGAAAGCAATCTCGAAGAAATCGACCGGATGACGCGCATTGTGGATGAGCTGCTGTTTCTCTCTCGGGCCGATATGGGCGAGGTGAAAATGGAACATCTGCCGGTTCCTCTGGACGCGCTCGTCGAGGATCTTCACCGGCAGGCCTCACTGTTGGGGCATGAACGGGACATCCAGGTCGTGCTACGAGCCACCGCGCCGGCAGTGGTATTGGGAGATGAACTGCGTCTACGCGAACTGTTCTTGAATCTTCTCGACAATGCCGTGAAATACTCTCGCCTCGGTGGCGTCGTCGACATCGCGCTGACGATCGAGCAGACTCACGCACGGGTGTCCGTGACCGATCACGGTATTGGGATTGCGCAAGAGGATCAGTCTCGGATCTTCGACCGGTTCTATCGCACCGATAATGCACGAGCCCATACCAAGAAGGGCACGGGCCTTGGGCTGGCCATCTCCGCCTGGATTGCCGAATCCCATCGCGGGCGTATCGAGGTTCAGAGCAAGGTCGGAGAAGGTTCAACATTTACGGCGATACTGCCGTTGGCCCCAGTGCCGACGAAAAGAATTCTAGCCCCTTCCAAATCCGCATGATTCATGGCACGCCTGCCACCGTCGCCGATTTTTGGGCGAGAGGTGGGAGGCCAGTGGCAACAATCGTCGTCATACTCAATGTTACATGTTCCATGAATATCAAGTGCCACGCAGTGAACCTTCCTCGAAACACACGATACGCTTCGCAGGGAATGAACGTTCAGAGGATTTTTCCGCGAACCTCACGAACCAGGTGGGTTAACGTTGCTCGACGCGCGGGAATCTCTTGGTGCCCGGATATTGCTTTTTCCCCCATACGATGATCGCTTCCAATACCGGCTTTAGGCCCTCGCCCTTATCTGTGAGCAGGTATTCATAGCGTACGGGGTTCCGTTGGTAGGGCCGCCTGGTCACAAGGCCGGACGTCTCCAGTTTTTTCAGTCTATCCGCAAGGATGTTTGAAGCGATTTTTTCCGGAGAGGATGTGAACTCCTGATATCGTCTCTTGCCCAAGACCAGATCACGAATAACCAACAGCGTCCATTTATCTCCGAGAGTATCCAATACATTCGTGATCGGACAAGATGATCGCTTAAATTTCATTTTGCCACCCAGCTGCTCACCATCGCCCAACATTACCGATCATCTTACCCATTTAGAACTACCGAGTTACAGTAAATAATGTAATTCATATACTTGCAATTCGCAAGACACTGGGTTATAACTTGCTGAATGCAAGTGACTGAGTTGCGCGTTAAAACCGGAAAGGATGTGTAATCTGTTGAAGCTCTATCAATGTGAATGCGCCTGTGGCACTCATTGCTTAAGTCATGTTGTTGCAAGGTTGTTCAAGTCACCTTGCGCTTTGCCTGGCAGCGACATGACTCAAGATAATTCGGCGTTCTGATAAGAAAGGAGGACTGACTGATGGATCATTAGCCCAAAAAGAGTCGACATGGTATTCGGAGATAGACAGGACCATGGGCTTTCATTTTCAAGCAAACCCAATATGGCACATGCCGAACCAAGGAGGAGGAACAAGAAATGCCGTTATGGAAAGTTTATCATTCTGTCGGAGCGTTCACGGCTGAAGACAAAAAGGCGCTGGCCAAGCGGGTTACGGAAGTGTATGCGATGGTTCCAATCCCAAAATTTTATGTCGTGTTCATTTACGAGGAGATCGCCAAGGACTCCTGCTTTGTCGGTGGCGAGCTGAACAATAAATTTGTCCGGTTCAAGGTCGACCATATTGCGAGGACATTGCCTGGTCCGGTCCTCAGAGAATGGTGGATCAGGACGCTTGACGCAGTCATCGCTCCCTACGTAAAGGACAAGGGCTATGATTGGGAAATTTCCGTTGACGAGACACCCTGCGATCTATGGTCTCTTCAAGGGGAACTGGCTCCGCCTTTTGAATCTGTCGCTGAGAAGCGGTGGGTAAAGGAAAATAAGGCCAGTTCCTATACCTTAGCGGAAAAGCTTCCCGTCAATCTCGTCCTCGCTCCCGGAATATCGGACCGTTAGGTTTGGTACAGCTGGCCGTAAGCGTGTGCGGAGAGTCGAACCCAGGAAAGATGACGGCCAAGATGGCAACGTCGTCTTTCTTGGGGCAAATTCCTGCCTCTTTCGCCAAGTATCCTCGCTGGTTCGTTGTATTAGCATGAATGCCCCGAAAGCAACGTTCACGCTCTGGCGTAGAGGTCTAGCATGGAAGCAAATATGGGGTTAGATGCAGGCGGCGGAAAGACTCTGTGGGTCGCCGGGATTTCAATGGCCTGGACGTCTAGGACAATAGGTCTAGACCCAACCGGATGCTTAAAAAGTTCGTCAGCAAGGCCGCAGCGAGTGAAGGTCCGAGGCGTACCTGGGGTACGTTGAGGATCTGAACGATGCGAGAACGTAGCTGGCGAGATTTTTCAGCATCCGATTAATCGAACACCACGGTTTTTCTGCCATACACCAACACCCGTCGTTCAACATGGCGGCGCACGGCGCGGGCCAACACAATCTCTTCCAGATCCCGTCCCTTCCTCACCAGATCGTCGACGGTATCCCGATGGCCCACACGCATCACGTCCTGCTCGATGATGGGGCCTTCGTCCAGATCTTCTGTGGCGTAGTGTGCAGTGGCCCCGATGATTTTCACACCCCGGTCGTAGGCCTGCCGATAGGGATTGGCGCCGATGAACGCCGGCAGGAAGGAATGGTGGATATTGATGGCCGGACAGCCGACCTGTGAAAGAAAGTCACCGCTGAGGATTTGCATGTATCGGGCCATGACTACGAGCTCAATATGGAGCTTCTTCAGCAGAGAGAGAACTTGTTGCTCCTGTTGTGGCTTAGTCTCCTTGGTCACGGGGTAGACGGAGAAGGGAATCTTGAACAGCCCGGCCCATCCGGCGCAAGTATCGTGATTGGAAATAATCACGGGGATGTCGATCTGCAACTCGTCTCGCTTGTGCCGTTGGAGTAGATCTGCCAGACAGTGATCCTGTTTAGAAACCAACATCGCAACTCTCGTCCGGCGACTTGAAGAACGAACCTCATAGCGCATCTCGAAGGTCTTCGCGACCGGGGCGAAAGCGGCGGCAATCTCATCGGGCGGAATCTGCAGACCCTCTGCAGCAAACTCCATGCGCATGAGAAACTCGTTCGTCTCTTCATCGGTATGATGATCCGAATCAAGAATGTTCCCGCCAAAGTCGTGAATGAAGCCCGAAACTCGGGCCACAATGCCCCTGCGATCCTTGCAATGAATCAGGAGAACAACTGATTCTTTTCGGTGTGCCATCGCTTCTAATCGCTCCTGGTGAAGCTTGTTCGTTAACTAAAGCAGGCAGGTAACAATATCGCTGAAAATGACACGAGCAGGATGCTCGAAAAGTTCGTCCAGCAAGGCCGCAGCGAGTGAAGGTCCGAGGCGTACCATTGGGGTACGTTGAGGGTCTGAACGATGCGAGAACGCCGCTGGCAGGCATTATCAGCATCCTGTTAAGAGACGATGTGGCCCACAAGATCGTACAGTGCCGCATCGGTAATCTCGACTTTGACGAGCTCCCCCGCTGTGGCTGACCCATCATTGATATAGACGACG
>JBBRRN010000156.1:0-7907 GCA_038200685.1 Nitrospirales bacterium | reverse complement strand
GCGGCAGCGGGGTGGCGTAGCGTTCGGCCAGTTGGCGGATGCGCCCGGTGAGCGTTTGTGATACGCGGTCCAATTCGCCCTGCACTGCGGCGGCGAGCGTAGCGAGCCATTTGTCGTCCACCACGAGCGTCTTAATCTCGTCCTCAGTCAGCTTGCCACACTGCGCCACGACTTTGGCTATGAGCGCTTCCTGCGCGTCTTTGAACTTCGCGCTGGTGGCCGCTTCTGTGTCGATAAGGGCGAGGTAGTCGTCCAGTACTTTGCGCTCGTCCCCCGCGTCCGGGTCGCCCTTGATTTCCTTCAGCCGCGCTGCGACCGAGGCCTTGGTGAGCTTGTCCTTGTCGTTCTTCGCCGACTCCAGCAACCCTTCTTCACCGCTCTGTTCTTCGGCCATTCCTTCCATCGCCTGCTCGATGACCGAGACCTCAGCCTCCAGGTTCTCGATCGCCGCCTGTTCGGCGGGGAAGTAGCGAGCGATGACCAGCGCGGTCGGGATCAACTCGGTTTTATATTTCAGTTTACCGACAGTGAAATCAGGCTTCTCCTTCGTCTTGCTGCCTTTCTCCTCGATGATGAGCCGAGGCTTGGCGGCTTCGCGCCAGCCGTCGCTCACGATCATGTACAGGTCGTCCTGCATGGTCTCGGCCCAGTAGTCCATGAGGTGCTGATACACGTCGTAGGGGTCGAGCAGCTTCGCCTTCTCGAAGGTGCCCAGCAGGTCCTCGGCGAGCGTTTCGATAAACGACTTGGGTTTGGTGTTTTTCTCGATGCTCTTCAGTCGTGGGGTGTTGACCGCCTTCCACTTGGCGAAGAGCTTGGTGGCGGATTCATTGAAGGCGGTAAACTCTGCGTGGCCGAAGATGGCAGTTTTGATGTCTGCGGCTGCGACCCGGAGTTGGCTGTAGCCTGGGCGGTCCGCTTTTTTGAACAGTGTGACGCGCACGCTGGGGATGACCTGCCAGTAGCGTTTGAGCTCGTCGATATCGCGATCCGGGATGCCCCCGCGCAGATGACCGTCGATGTCCTGTAAATCTTCCGGGTCGCTACCGTCGATGTAGCGCGGGAGGTTGAGGTTGAAACCGTTCTTCGAGTCGCTGATCTCCGCCACCGACACCATGCGCGAGTAGCGGGGGATTTCGGCCTGGCGCGTGAAGGCATCCACGATCTTGTGGATGTCCTGGGCGCGTAGACGGTTCTTGTTGCCGTCCTTGATGAACTCCTTTGACGCGTCGATCATGAAGATGCCTTTGCGAGCATGGGCATGCTCTTTGTCGAGCACGATGATGCAAGCGGGAATGCCGGTGCCGTAGAAGAGATTCGCCGGCAGGCCGATGATGCCTTTGATATAGCCGCGCTTCACGATCTCCTTGCGAATCCCGCCCTCGGCTCCGCCACGGAAGAGCACTCCATGCGGGAGAATGATCGCGCCTTTGCCCGTGCTCTTCAGGCAAGCAAGTACGTGCAACAGGAAGGCGTAGTCGCCGTTCTTCATGGGCGGAATGCCGAACTCAAATCGATGAAACTCATCCTCGTCCGGATTGAAACCGTTGCTCCAAGCTTTGGTAGAGAACGGGGGATTAGCGACGACGAAGTCGAAGGTCTTGAGCGCGCCGGTCTTGGCATCCTTGAAGTGTGGGCTAGAGACACTGTTGTCCTGCCAAATATCCGCAGTGGCACAGTCGTGGAGGATCATGTTCATCTTGGCGAGCGCCTTGGTGGCGTTGTCCATCTCCTGCCCGTAGAGCGCGAGATCAAGCCCGGTGCATTCCCTCGCCTCATCGTGCGCTTTGAGGAGCAGGGAACCAGAACCACAAGTAGGGTCGTGGATGGTCTGAGTGGCTGACTTGGCGTTGCCGACGCCGATGACCTTGGCCATGATGCGCGAAACTTCCGCCGGCGTGTAGAACTGCCCCTTTGCTTTTGCCCGACTCGGTCGCGAAGTGCCGCATGAGATATTCGTAGGCGTCGCCGAGCAGGTCGTCGCCCTCAACGCGATTTCTCCCGAAGTCTAGGTCCTCAAAGATGGCGACAAGCTTGGAGAGGCGATCCACCATATCCTTGCCCTTGCCCAGCTTGTCGGCGTCGTTGAAGTCGGCGACGTCAATCACGCCCTTGAGGTCGTTGGCGCCTGCGAGCTTGGCGATGATCTTGTTGATCTTGTCGCCGATCTCCTTGTCGTGCTTCAGCGCCACCATGTCGACAAAGCTGCCGCCCTTGGGCACGTCGAGCAGATAGCCTTTCTGGCTGGCCGCTTTGTCGGAGACGTACTTCATGAACAGCAGAACGAGGACGTAATCCTTGTACTGCGATGCATCCATCCCGCCGCGCAACTCGTCGCAACCTGCCCAGAGAGAACTGTAGAGCTCAGATTTCTTGATCGCCATGTGTCAGTCGTAACCTCGCTTATTCACCCGAAGTAATCCGGCGAAGAATACCCGTTTCACCACACGAAAGCACCCCGACTTTGGGAGATGTGAGACGTAAATGGTGAAGCGTACAGCGTGAGGGCGCAACTGGCTGGGTCGCTCTGCCATGTTTCCTGAAAGTCACAATGACCTTCGTGAATGATACGGCTGACGCGTACGAGTGGCATGGTTCTGATTGCGTTCTCAGTTTGTACCAGCTATATGATAGGAAACGAGCGAGGGCCGCTGCTATGAGGGGAACCAATAAATACTTCTGATGTCCGCTTTAACCGATGCGCAATAATCCAGCGATAAATATCCTTCGATGGGCCATTGCAGTCCCGGCAGGTATCATACTGTGGTACGCAGCGAACCATTCTATTGGAGCGGCGTTCGGCATTATCCATGGCCTTGACCGGGTCGAAGAGTTTTGGGAAGCGCCGGATATGGCTGGGGTGCCCATCATCGGCACATACATTATCTTTATCACGAGGACGATTGCCGCAGCATCCTTTGTGAGTGCGATCATCTACCTCGTGCCGAGCTATCGCAAACAGGTCGCGATCATTGCAGCATCTGTGGTCTGCGTCGCCACTGCAGGCCTCTTGGGGTTTCTCTTGTTTGAAGCTGCGACTTCGGATCCCGGCCTCAGTCCGGACGGCTGGTACAAGCACATTCTGGACATGCTGAGCATTATTTTTGGCGCAACTGCCGGTGCATGGTTGGCATATAGAAGTCAGAGGGGCCGAATCCGGGCTTCAGGACTGCCTCGATAGCTCATTGCAATCGGCGGTATTATCCCGTGCGCCCCGTCTCCTTGTCCGCCTACTATCGCGTCCTCTTACGCTCAGCCCCCGCCGCCCCCACCATCACGACCACTTGCATATGACGGGAAAAAGCCTGCTCGATGCGTCGCTTTCCGTTGGTTGTCAAAATAACGATTCCGTGATGACGTTCGATGCGTTGGAGAAAATGGGCCGTCTCCGCATTGGCGTATCGGTCATGAGCATCCTTGACCTTACTGCCTGTCCCGAATAGCGCATCTGCTTCATCGAAAAAGAGGATCGCGCCACTGGCTTCTGCTTTATCGAATACGTCATTCAGATTCTGCTCAGTTTCTCCGATGTATTGGCTCACCACCGCTGACAAATCCACCCTGAACAAATCTACTTTAAGTGTTTCGGCCAACGTCTCGGCGGCCTTCCTTCGGCGGAGCGCCGTGGAACCTGACAGGACCAGAACCGCGGCGGATGTTGCCTTAGCCTTCTTTGCCCGACGCACCGGCGTGAGCTTCTTCTTTCCCGCTACCTTCTTCACTGCGGTCTTCGTTTTCTTCCCTTTCATCACCTTGCCTACCATATTTTCTTCTCACTCCTCTTCGTATATTGAACTCCCCGCCCCCTCAACTCCCGCTGTCGCTCACGAATATCCAGATGACAACTTGCAGATCTTATCGTCAATTGATCACAATGGCCAGGGCTCACCGTGCAGGGCTTCAAATATTGGAAAAACCTCGCGGGATGACACCTGCAGCGCTGATTGAAGAGGAACTCGCGGCGGCCGAGGCCGCGCGGCAGAACAGCAACGACGGGAAGGCACGAGTCTGTGCCCGACGCGCCGTGGCCCTCGCTACCGAAGCGTGGTTGGCGCAGCGCTCTATTCCACGATGGCGCGGGGATGCGATGGCCCATCTCCGGCAGATTCAGCAGGACGAGTCGTTCCCTCTTCCCATCCGCCAAGCGGCCGAACGATTGAGCACCCCTGTCACCCATCAACACACAGCCCCCTTCACGACAGACCCCATCGCCGACGCGAGACTCATCATCGCCTACCTCAGCGGCATCCTGTAAGAGAAAGCACCACAATAACTAACACGATCTGAAAAAACAGGGTGGCCTGATAGGTATCCCATTGCGCGCGTCCACGAGGCTCCTCCATCTTCCCTATACTTCTCTTAAAGGGAGTGGCCGAGGCTACCCTTTATTGCGCGCGTCGAACGACCACATTCGTATCGTGCGCGTTCTGCGAGCAAGGAGGGCACTTGACCACTCCCTCCCCTACCAGCCCAACGCCCACCGATGCCCATTTCTATCCAGCAGCGCATCCGCCTCTCTCGGCCCCCAGCTTCCAGCGCTATAGAAGTGAACGGAATTTTCTCCAGTCAACAGCGGATCATAAAGGCGCCAAGCTGTTTCGGTGAAATCCGCGCTGACGAAAAGGGTCTGGTCGCCGATCATCACGTCGCGGAGCAGGGTCTCATAGGCTTCAGGGAGCGGCCCAAAGGCTTGTTCATAATCGAACTGCAGCGCATGATCGCTCAAGTGGAACGGCCTCCCCGGACTCTTCACGGAAAAGCAGAGTGAAAACCCTTCACTGGGCTGGAGCGTGATCAGCAGCATGTTGGGAGGAATACTGCCGGGATCGAGGGACCGAAATACTTGAGTGGGGGCCTCACGAAAGGTCACCGCAATCTGAGTCATTTTACGAGGGAGGCGTTTTCCCGTTCTGAGATAGAACGGCACACCCTTCCATCGCCAGTTGTGGATCTCCGCTTTCAGTGCGACATACGTCTCCGTGGTCGAATCCTCCGGAACCCCGAACTCCTCACGATAGCCTCGAATCGTCTGGTCGGCGATCTGCCAGGACGTGTACTGCCCAAAGACAACATCCCGAGGAGTGATCGGCGCAATGGAATGGAGGACTTTTAACTTTTCGCCTTGGATCGCAGCGGCATCGAAGGACGCCGGCACTTCCATCGCCACGACCGTCATCAGTTGGGTCAGATGGTTTTGAACCATGTCGCGGAGCGCCCCGGCCTGCTGGTAGTAGGCCCCACGATGCTCGACGCCGAGATCTTCCGCTACAGTAATCTGAATGTTCTCGATGGTGTCGCGCTTCCAGAGCGATTCAAAAATCGGGTTCGCGAAACGGAACGCCAGGAGGTTCTGCACCGTCTCTTTGCCGAGGTAATGATCGATGCGATAGATTGCGGATTCCTCGACATAGCGATGCAGGGTCGTATTCAGGTGCCGGGCCGAGTGAAAGTCATGGCCAAATGGTTTTTCGAACACGACGCGGACCCACCCGTGACTCTTGAGCAGTCCCGCCTGCTCCAACCGTTCCATCGCGCTGAGCACAGTGTCCGGTGGCAACGCCAGGTAGAACACCCGGTTCTCCGGCATCTTGTGCGTACGCTCCAGCCGACGAATGTACAAGGCCAACGCCTCATAATCTTGAGCGCTCCCTTCATGCAGGGTCTGGTAGTGAAGACACTCTTCGCACCAGACCCGCAACTCCGTTTCACTGCGCCAGCCGGCTTGCTCCAGCCCTTCGAAGGCCCAAAGTCGAAACCCCTCTTCGCCCATCTCGGGCAAGGCCGTGCCGACGATAAGCGTGTTGCGAGTTTCCAGGATTCCCTGATCCCTTAAATGATACAGCGCCGGTAGGAGCTTCCGACGCGTGAGATCGCCGGTCGCGCCGATGATGACAAACGTATGGGGTTCAACCTGATGCTCCGACATCCGCCGGGTCCTCCGTGTAACTCGTCAACCAATCTAGCATCCTACACGATACATGTACGGCTCTCCTACCCTCGCCAATGTCCGGATCGAGACGCAAGGCCAAAGGCAAGTAGCGAGAACTCCCAGTCGAAAGTACAACTCGTTCATCTGGCCACTAAGCTCTCGCCCATGGCCTAGCTGCTGATACGGTTCTTCCGTCAAGATGGAGCAGCGGCCACCGTCGCCAGCAGACCCAGCACCACCTCACATTTCAGCAGCAGGCGCCTCGATATAGAGGTAGGATTCACGGCGAGGGAAGTGTAGAGAGCAGACTCACAGACAAAAAGACTGGTTGCGTGAAACTTCGATGAAATCGATCAACAGGATACTCTCGGCCTTACCTCTCGACGAGCGGTAGGAGTCTATCCGAGTCATCCTTCGTTGCGAGGAAAAGGAGCTGCTGGTAGATGCGAGGCCGCAGGCTCGAAACAACCGGAGGCGGATTCGCTGGACTCCGTGGAAGATTTCTTCGAGCTGAGAACAATGCACATGCATGCAGATCGGTTGCCGTAACAGAATGGTCTTGCTAGGAAAGGCTCCTAGTCCCCACACGGCCATGGCGCGTCTTATACGTTCGGCGATTGAACCGTTTGTACTGTTCTCGCTGTGTGATCAATGGCCGCCTGTGATGCGCGCTGAAGGGCGTGGAACGACGGCTCGCTCTTCGATCCACTGGTAAAGCACCGGCAATACAATAAGTGTGAGGAACGTCGAACTGACGAGTCCGCCAATCACCACGACGGCTAGAGGTCGCTGAACTTCCGATCCAATCCCATGGGAAAACGCCAGCGGCACTAATCCCAGTAACGCAACCAACGCCGTCATCAAGATGGGTCTAAGACGCATCACGCAACCCGACAGCACCGCCTGCCGAACGTCCATTCCCTCCTGCCGACGGAGGGAATTCATATACGACACCAACACAATGCCGTTCAACACGGCGACACCGAAGAGATTGATGAATCCGACCGAAGCCGGCACGCTCAGGTATTCCCCCGTCACCCATAACGCGACAATTCCGCCGATGAGCGCAAACGGGAGATTGAGAATAATCAGTGCCGCCTGCTTAAGCGAAGAGAACGACGAGAACAGGAGCAAAAAAATCACGCCAATAGTGAGCGGAACAATGATCTTGATGCGGGCCATCGCCCGCTGCATATTTTCGAACGATCCGCCCCAGACGACATGGTACCCTTCCGGGAGCCGAACCTCCCGGGCCATCCGCTCTTGCGCTTCGGCTACGATACCCCCGATGTCCCGTCCGTGGGTATTGAAGCTGACCGGTAGATACCGCTGGAGATGATCGCGGTTGATACGCCCCGGTCCTTCGTGCATCCGGATGGTGCCGAGATCGCTGAGTGGAATGAAGGCCCCGCTGCCGTCCGTCAATCGAATATTCCCGATGGTTTCGATGCTGTTCCGATACTGTTCCGGAAACCGCACGATCAAATTGAACCGTCGATGCTCTTCATACACCCGGGGTGCGGCTTCTCCTCCAACCGCGGTTGCGATGACCCCGCGCACATCCGAAACGTTGATGCCGTGCCGGGCGATCTTACCCCGATCGATATCAATCGTGATGTACGGCTGGCCGAAGAGTTGCTCTACTTTCAAATCCTTGACGCCCCGAATCGTACCGAGGACGTTGGCGATCTGATCCCCCGTGTGACGCAGTTCCTCCAGGTCTGGCCCGAACAGTTTGACGGTCACCTCTGCGCGCACCCCCGAAATCAATTCGTCCACCCGTTGCTGGATCGGCTGGCTGAGCAGAAAGTTGGCGCCGGGCACCAGTGCCAGCCGCTCGCGAACTTTCTCTTTCAACTCTGCCATGGTCGAGGCCGTCGCCCACGTCTCAATCGGATGCAACACTGCGACGGAATCGCTCTCGTTCGGTTCTTGCGGGTCATTCGCCAATTCCGTGCGTCCGATCTTGGACACCATG
>JBBRRN010000155.1:0-7911 GCA_038200685.1 Nitrospirales bacterium | reverse complement strand
TCAGCCGTCTTGTCGCCCGCCTGCGCGCTCGCAACCTTCAAGTCCGCCATCCGCCGGATGTTGGGCAGCCCGACTCCATGGCCGATCTCACACGCTACCGGCAGTGCGTCGCCAGTAAGCAGCTTGACCGAAACACCCAAGTCCCGGAGTTCGGCGATAAGTTGCTTGGCGTCCGGTCTCGGCGGATCATACAACGACACCAATCCGGAAATGAGCAGCATTCACCCACTCCAATCTGCGTTGAACCTAGAAAGATGCCCCGTGTCCCGGCGCCCTCGAATATCGACTTACCCTTCCCTGAGGTGAAGTTGGCTCTCATTAATCTTCTCCCGTCGTTCCAAGTCCGATCCAGGCCCGCAGAAGGTCGTGTCGTGTGACGGAGTAGGCCACCACTCCATTCTGCTTCACGGGAAGATTCTGCAAGCGCTTCTCCTCCATCATCTTCACCGCGTCTTCGATCGTGGACTCGGACGTGACGGCGATTCGATCGTGGGCCATGATGTCTTCTGCAGTCAGCGTGGAGAGATCCTGGCCGGCTTCCAACGCGCGGAGGACATCGAATTCGCTTATGAATCCAATGAACTCGTTTCGATCATCGACCACCGGCGCGCCGGACGTATGGGTAGTCAGTAATTCCAGAGCCACGACCATCCCATTTTGGCCGGCGTGGAGGACCAGAGTATTGGTTCCCCTGATTTGCCCCACCGTGCGTATCCCTCCGGCCGGGACCCCGGGTAGTACGAACTTCGTTGCCTTGTTTGCTTCTTTCAACATCTCACTCTCCTTTCAGCTTCACCATGCCTGATGGTGGTTTGGATAACGCTGCTTCCAGATGCGTGGTCGTATCGACATGCAGACGTGCTTCCGCTGCTGGCCGTATCGGCAGGGGGTAAAACTCTCGCTCAATGCTCTCCGTCACTTATCAGTATGGCGAAAAGGCCAGCCGCATTCTGTTCAACATTGCTCAGCGACCGGAGCAAGAATGACAGCCGCTTGGTTTCCCGCTGTGCTTTCCGAGTGCATTGAGGTGTCGCAGAGAAGCCCTCCTGTCTCTTCTGTTCGTATAGCAGTATTACACGCGACATCGGAATGGCGCACGATCAGATCGCACCCAACCCCAATGTCAGATAAGTAACAGTCTTGCGGGTAGGACAATTCCTACGCGCCCGCGAGAGGGTCTGGAAGATCAGAATGCGGAGGAAGAATAGTGGGTTAGGTCCAGGGTCGATTCGAGATGGGCGTTTCCACAAATTGCGGCCAATTCAGCTTTGCCGGTAGACGAGTCCCATCATATAGCATCGCCATGATGTTAGCGGTCTCGTCCACGACATGAGCGTGGTTCATGATCGAGCCTGCTCATCGATCAGCACACCCGACCTGATTCCTTTTCCCGATGGCTCTGCGATGTGATGGCACTGACATTGGCGGAACTAATCAAAACAGTGGCGTTCGCCATCTTATTTAGAGCCCCGCACACTATAGATTTCCTCCGGCGTGACCAAAACAGTCTCGAGAAGCCTGGAAGATCCCATCCAAAGATACGACACCAGTTCCCGACTTCCATTCTCTGACGATCCCCTCATTCCTTCTGTGCCGAGAAAAGGCTTGTATAGAGATCAGCTTTATCGCACGCTACGAGTCGCATGGGAAAATCCACGACCTTAGCGATGAAGAGAACGCTCCTGGCCGGCGCAGTCGGCAATGTGCTGGAGTGGTACGACTTCGCACTCTATGGCTACTTCGCGCCCGTGTTCGCCGTCTTGTTTTTTCCATCTAACTCTCCCTCGGTGTCGTTGATCTCTGCCTTTGGAGTCTTTGCCGTCGGCTTTCTTGCCCGGCCGCTTGGAGCCATGCTGTTCGGCTATTGGGGCGATACGTTGGGACGACGCAATGCCTTGGCCTGGTCGATCCTCCTCATGGCTATTCCAACTTGCTTGGTGGGGATGCTGCCGACGTACGAGACCATCGGGGTGATCGCCCCCATCGCCCTGATTCTCTGCCGGTTCCTCCAAGGGTTGTCGGTCGGGGGAGAATTCACCGGGTCCGCCACGTTTCTCGTCGAACATGCGTCCGCTTCGCAGCGCGGCTATGTCGGAAGCTGGGCAGGTTTCAGTGCCCAGATCGGCGCACTGTTAGGATCTGGCGTGGGGGCACTGGTGGCGTCAAACCTTGGGGACGACACACTGCATCAGTGGGGCTGGCGGATTCCCTTCATGATGGGCGGCCTCATTGCCGTGGTGGGATGGTACGTGCGGACCGGGGTTCCAGAATCACCCGCCTTCGAAACCATTCGCCTGGCAGGGGGACTCGCCTCTTCCCCCATCCGCGACGTGTTCATGACGCAACGGCTTGCCGTAGCCAAAGTCGGCGGCCTCGTGTGGCTGCATGGCGTGGCGTTTTATCTCCTCTACGTGTATCTCACGAGCTATCTGACGACAGTGACACAGGTTCCTCTCGCAACCGTACTCATGCTCAATACGGGATGCATGGCGCTGCTGGCCCTACTGATCCCTTTGATGGGTGCCTGGTCGGATCGGATCGGACAGGTTCCCCTGCTGATGACGGGAGCCGCGGGAATCGCAATCCTGGCGTATCCCTCCTTTCTTTGGCTCACAAGCAATAGCTTGCCCCGTATGATCGCGGCACAAGTTCTCCTCACCCTGTTGGTCGCCTGCTACATGGGACCATTCTTTGCTACTGTTGCCGAACTGTTCCCCACATCGCAACGCTATACCGGTCTTTCAGTCGGCTACAACATCGGAGCAGCTCTGTTTGGCGGCACCGCCCCACTGGTTGCCACCTTCCTCATCGAATGGAGTGGCAACGTCTTGGCGCCCGCTTTCTACTTGAGCTTCTGCGCGACGGTGTCCCTTGCAATCCTACTTACGCTTCGGAATAGACAGTCGGTGCAGGCGGCATCGGCAAAAGCAGGTTAGCCAAGAGGATCAAAAAACCTTGACCCCGGGCAATTAAAAACCGCCGCCGCGCGCGGACGTGCGGTACAATTATCCAGACCATGCCTGCGCCCTGCATAGAGCACCGAACTTTCCTCCCTCCCCAGCTGTTGCTGGCGACACTTGCTTGGCTCGTCTGGCCAAGCGTGACACATGCGGTCGACTCCGGTAACGAGGTCACCGTCCTGATCGAACCGCGCCAAGCGGTCGCTACTAGCCTGATGAGCGGTCGTCGAGCAATTCCTCTCGACACACACGAGACCGTGATCGGCTCAGATGCAAATGGTATCAACGCCGTTGTCGTCACCTCGCGCCGGCTGCTGGGTTTTTCTAGCCGTACCCTCGCCTGGAGCGAGACTGATCGCGATCTCAATGAAAAGGTCCTCGAACGGCGGGTATTGCCCACATTCAGCGTGGTGAGAACGAACAAGCATCTGTACGGATTTCGCGGAGTGAACGGAGTCTGGCTCGATGAACCCCTCGGGGTACGAGAAGCGGTCAAGCGCACCCAGACGACTGATTATGGAGTGGTATTCGTCACGAACGAACGGCTCGTGGGCTTCGCCTCTCTGCTCGGCGACTTCTCCACAAAGGCACTCGGCATCCATGAAGACATCACACGATTGGACAATGAGAACGGCCTCATCATCGTCACCACCAGCACCCGCACGCTCGTGTTCGGAAGCCGCTTAAGCGGATGGGATGAATTCGAGTAATGCGTCTAGCAGGCTGACGAAAAGCGATTTTGGCATAGCAGAACTTCGATAATGTGTACGTCTAATGCAAGAGAAGAATTTTCACGCAGGATGCTCAAAATGGCCGTCCAACGCGGCCGCAGCGAGCGAAGAAGCGAGGAGGTACGTACCGCACTTCGTGGGGTCGTTCGCCCTTTAAATGGATCTTGGTGAGCGGATAAGCCCCTCCAGTGTTTTTGATCTCCGAAAAGCTTTCTTCAACGTTGAGCCTCTGAGCGATGCGAGAACAATGCATGGGACAAGGCGCGTCTCGGCGCGCCTGGGTCGGGGGGGGTGAGAAGGCGACTTTTTCAGCATCCTGCCTAGATCTCCGCACTTGCATGCTCGTCCAGCCAGGCTTCGAACGCATCACGGAGCATGCGTTTATGGTGTGCTTGGTACCCGGGAATGCCGGAGTAATCTTCCAACTCCAGCATCTTCTGAATCATGATCACCGTATACGACGCGCCCTGAGCCTCATGGTCTTTGTGCCATACGGCAAGACGACTCTCGCCCTCGCCCGTCTTGGCGTCCTCGAAAACATGCCAATCACAGTCTGGTGAATATCGAAGGTACGCCATAGCGTTACTCAAAAACAAAACCACTGCCACACATAGACATCGCCCCTGCCACCCCTTCGATTTTGGTCTCAGCAGTTATAGCAAGCGCACTTCCCGTCCAGAAATCTCCTTCGCGACCACTTCTTCGCCTTCCCAGTGCAGGACATCACCGTTGACCGCAGAAGTTGCAGTCGGCTGAGAGTCTTCCAAGACATTCGCATACGTGATAACTGCGAAGAGAAGAATGAGGGTGAGAAGAATCGGCATCATGAGCCCTCTTACTATTTTAGCCTATGGGATCCTGTGGACTACTGTCAATCCGGGATTCCCATTGCGAGGGAAGTCGATTCAGTAGCAATGCTCGACCGACTCAACAATCCGGCAGACGTGTGACACCTCCTGGTTGCCACTCAACATCATTACACCAAGAACCCAGTCTCGCGGGCGAGTTGATCAGAAAAGTAGATTATCCATGTTATCTCGCCGAGCGTGAAAGCAGATGCTATAGTCCAGAAAGAAAATTTTATTCCCCCTCATACAACAAAGAAGGAGGTACCATGGCAAAACAGAACAAAGCAGCGGGAGCACCACCAGTTATGGTTGAATCGATGGAAGATCAAATCCGGTTTCTTGCCTATCAACTCTACTGCGAAGGCGGCTATCAAGACGGGCGTGATATCGAGTATTGGCTGGAGGCTGAGCAGCGAGTACTGGCTCGCGGAAAGGCACGGCTGCGCAGAGTTGCCTGATCACCACGAGATTGTGATACGGCCGTCACTTCTTTGATAGCCCAAGCCACCCCTGAACAGACGCGTGAGAGTCTCCACACTTCAATACCGCCCCCGCTTGTATTCTTCATCGCGAAACATACGACAAGAGGACAATCTCCGCTAGGTTGGACGGTGCTGCCTGGCGTGTGGCCTGAAAATGGTTGGCCTCAGAGCCGCCAACTCGTCACAGGTTTCATGGATGCTTCTCGCAGCATCTTCTACCCCTCAATCACAGCGACAATCGTTTGATGATATTTCTCGTAATCTGCCCCACAAGGGGATCCGTGAGATGCCGAGCCCACTCGGTGCATCCGACCGTCACGACCGTTCCTTCATTGGTCCACAGACCCAACACAGCGGACCCCTGCCGGAGATCTCTTCCCCAAGGCGTGAACCCGTCATCGCGACCGAAGAGCGCCGTTGAATGCACAACCGCTTCATACTCCCGCATCCGGCCTGGGGCGAGCCCTAGGATCTGAAAGTTTCCGGGTGTGCTGTCCCGGTGGCTCGCCACTGGGGCACCATGTACCCACTCGAAGTCGCAGCCGTCGCACTCATAGCCGATGCAGCCCACCTGAGGAAACTGTTTGGGCTTGCCTCCGCCTGGCCAGAGACCCTCGAACAGCCAATGCTGAGGTTGGTAGATCGTGTAAGGAATCGGATCGGGATGTATCGACCCGTAACAGAAACTCACGCCAGTCAACAGATTCTCCGGTCGATTCGAGCCTTGGCGATGACTCCACAGTGCACGGCCGTCCATAGCGCCCTCCAAGGTGAGCCGCGAGTTTGGGAGATCCATCCCCACCTGTCGGTAGCAGACATTCCCGCTGAAAAATGCCACGTTTCCCCCGGCGCGGATGTATTGATCGAGTGCCGTTCGCATACTCTCAGACCAATACTCGTCATGGCCGACGCTCAGAACTAGACGATACGAGGATACGAGATCGAGATACCGCTCTAGGTCCTCATTCGTCGCATAATCGAGTGCGAGACCTTCCCGCTCAGCCCACTGCACAAAAGGCCATTCCCACTTGTCCCATCCAGCATACCGCCGTTGTCGGCTCACGGCCTCTCCAGCGCCGCAGTCGTAGGGCGAGAGAAACCCTAGCGGTAAGGGGCGATGGAAAGACACGACGCGCCCTTGATCGTAGAAACTCCCATGGGTGGTTGCGAGCCCAGACGTGGCCGCCAGACCATAATTGTTGTAGGCACAATAGGTGTTGGTCGACAGGACTAGCAGAGTCCTCGACTGCCGACCGGGGTGTATCGAACGAACGACAAAGAACGCCTCTCCATCGCGTTCGCGGCCGCCACTGGACGACGCCCTCATTGTGATTCGATAAAATCCAGACTGCCATGAGGGCGGCACTTCAAACGACACCTCGCTGCCCTCTCCACGCTCCCATCTACACCCATGTTCAGACGCGTCAACTGGGATCGCATTCGGCTGCACCCACACCGGCGCTGACCAGACTAAGTCTTGATGAACACCAAGGCGATGGATGACCACAGTGGCCCTGGTGCGCGCCTGCGACGACATGAAGAGCGTGACTCGTTCTCCAGGTAGATAACTTCTTTGGTCGGTATACCCCTCGACGGCTAATCGCCCTCCATCCAACCAGGAATTCGGAACACATGTGCCGGCAGGAGAAGGATGGATACTGCACGCGTCGACAAGCGAAGGACGAGTCAGAGGGAGAAGCGCCAGCGCAATGGCCGATGAGAGAAACTGCCGCCGATTACACCCGCGAAGTTGGCCCTGGATATCACGAGGGTCTTTCATCATCAATCGTGCCCCTCCGGGCTCCTGAACATGTTCAATTTAGAATCTGAGTCCAATCCTGCGGGACAGGATGCGATCGCCGCGCCCAGACGAGGCGATGAGAAATGTCCTATCTCCCCGATTCTGCTCTCATGAAGATCGACCACGATGTTATGGACCTTGAGCCCGGCACGGATTGTCGCAATCACGGCAGCCGAAGCTTGAGTGCGATCAGAAGTGGCTCCCCACCTCGAATTCTCTGGGCAACAGGCAGGAGAATTTTTTCTTCCATGCCAATGTAGCAAAGCAGCCCGGTTCAGAATTGATCATGCGCTCCCTGAGCGTCAATTGTTACGAACCGTGAACGTAATCGTCTGACTCCCACCGGCGGCCCCGCCTCCCCCTATCGCAGCAAACGGTGTCGCGGTGAGTGTATGGGTTCCGGGGCTCACGCCGAATGGAGTGTAATCGCCGGCAGGGCTATCTCCGGCGAGCGCGTAGGGAGCAATATTTTCTGTTTGAATTGACGGCGTGTCATCGTACCCGAAGACCACGCTTCCGACTCCCCCCGTTACCACAGCTCTGATGGATAACTCAGGTGGAAGCTCGGACAGCACCAACGTATCTCCGTGGAGCACCGGACGAATGTCGGTATTCGAGGCCGCATTAACAAGAATAAAACCTGTCACGAATGCATTCGCGCTCGTGACTTCGACCGCACCCATATCGCACACACCTCCACCCTGTGGCCTTGGCACCCCTCGCTGATCTCGCACCTCGCAACCGTCTGCGGCAGGGGGTGGAAACTGGTAGCCTGCTTCGAGGACCAGGCTATTCGCCGCCGGAAGATGCGTCTGCGTGGGGCCTCCATTGTTCGCCAATGGCCCGAGGAGAGGGTCGACATTCAGCAGGAAGGTCGAGACAAAGGAGGGGATTGTACAGGCATTCGTGTCGCCGATCAGATTGTACTTACTATCTCCACTCAACTGTCCTACACAATCATGGGGGCCGCTTCCGCCGTGATTCCCCGCAATGATACTGTTCTTCAGCACGGTCGTCTTTCCTGACGAGGTTTGAATGCCTCCGCCACGGAAACTCCCCGCATTATTCCCCACACCCGTGTTATTCGTA
>JBBRRN010000154.1:0-7917 GCA_038200685.1 Nitrospirales bacterium | reverse complement strand
TTATAGGTGCCGCCGACTCTGGCGTCCACATGGAGAACTTTACCGGTGAATCCATGAGGTGGAAGCCATTTAGCCAGTGCGTCGGCATCGAGAAATGCTCGATAGACTCTTTCGGGCGTCGCACGAAGAACACGATGTAGCTTGACGATGTTTGTGGGCATGATCATGTGCCTTTTTACTGTGTGATGTGCGGGTGCGCCTCACGACGATGAGGCTGATCCGCGTAAGAGGCGGAGTCTCAATTTGAGCCCATATACTGATGAGACCGTCAAAGTGTGCGCGTATAACTTCTCTGAAAGTGCATTGCAACACAGGCGATTATTGAGCTCACGCTACGCACTATTTGATGGTCGGCTCAGTAACATACCCTGAGATGTCTAGAAAAAGAAACGGGGGCATCCTGAATTGCCGCTGGCAACGGCTCGACTCACGCGTCACGAAAACCGGAAGGTCCGCGTAACCTTTGTGTGCGCATGGTTGCCAAAAAGATTTGACCTCTACTTCTCTCTCTCATTAAAATTACACCGATGTATGGACAGGCTGCGCCACCAAGCGCACCCCCAAGGCCGCGCAGACACGGCTGATGGTATCGAAGCGTGGCTGGGCATCAGGGCGCAGCGCTTTGTACAGTGCCTCGCGGGTGAGGCCAGAGGCCTTGGCAATCTCGCTCATACCGCGAGCGCGGGCGATGTCTCCCAACGCAGAAGCCAACAAGGCCGAATCGTTCGCCTCAAGAATATCGGTCAGGTAAGCTGCAATCGCCGCTTCGCTATCAAGATAGGGCGCGGTATCAAACTCAGGCAGGTCGGCCACCTTGATACGTTTCATAGTCATCTCCTCAAGTTAATCGAGTCGCGAAGCCAAGGTTTTGGCTCTCTTAATGTCGGCTTCCTGGGTGCGTTTAGAGCCACCAGCCAGCAACACAATCACTTCTTTCCCGCGTTGCACAAAGTACACGCGCCAGCCCGCGCCTATGTGAATGCGCAGTTCCGATACGCCGCCTCCAACTGGCTCTACGTCACCCATCAAACCCAGAGCCAGGCGTTTAATGCGCGCTGCAATAACCCCGCGCACAGGTTCATCGGTCAGGCTATCAAGCCATGCAGTGAATTCAGGAATCGATTTGATCGAGTACACAGGCAAATTGTAATCGAACGATTACAGGCAGTCAAGGCATTTGACGCCTAGTGTGAGCGATTCTTGAGGAACGGGAACGAAGACATTCTGAATTGTCGCGAGTGACACTCGAATCACGCGTCGGCCTTCAAACGCGTTGTTAGCCCTCTCTTCTTTGCAAGCGTTCATGTGAACCAACGTTTTTCATCAATTTTCGCAAGGTTACTAGGGAAAGTTGATACTGGCCGTTCTTTGGGCGAGGTTTGTGTGCGACAAGTTTCCACGGCAACGCCCCTGGCCCGTTGTACTCTTCCACGAAACTGCCATCACGATTAAGCCGCAGAACAAGCAAATGCTCAGGTTCACCGGACAATGCGATCCTATTGCCCTGGGTTACTTTGACTTGAACCTGCCGACTCTCGCACACGCCGTCGTGGCATTGTGATGAAGCCGGAGAAAGCTTTATGCCGTAATGATGTTCAGCAAGAGCCTCTCCTAAGCTTCCGACCATGTGACCATCCGGCGTGAAGTGCCGTCCCGGAAACATAGCCTCAAGTGCGTCCACCGCGTCGTAGATCGACCGAAGAAGCTTTTGGAACGTGTACTTTTCCACGGCAGCGGCTATTGATAGGCTCTAACTATTAAGTGAGCTTCGGGGACCATGTCGTTCAATGGTGGCCTATCTCAACAGCTTTCATATTCCTTCATGCCGGATTTTCGCGCATTGTCATGAACTTTTGAACACGTGTCAATGAGGCCTATCTGGATAAGGCATGACAAATTATTTCCCTGTATGAGGCTAAGGCCGAGGTCAAAGTTCAGTGAAGATCAGACTCTCTTTATCTCGTGGTCTGAACCTCAACCTTCTTCGTAGTGGCGGGCTAGTCATCGTCGTCGTTTGAAGTGTCCCTGATCCGAAGCCTGAGCTCCCTTGTGTTTGTCTGATTAACTGAATCTCGAACTGTAAAATCATGCCTAATATTACTCGTCGTCGTGGGCGTTCCACTAATCTCGCCCGTCGTGGGAGTCAACGTGAGCCCGGTTGGTAACGGAGGGGTCACTGACCAGGTATAGGGGGAGAGGCCTCCCGAGGCCTCGAGCGTGTGGGCATAGGGCTGGTTCCTTCTACCATTAGGGAGCGATCTCGTCGTGATTGTCAATGGCGACGACTCGGTCCTGATCGTGATCGATAATGACTTGGTGGCAGATTGTTGGTTGGGAATAGTCGAATCTTGCACCCCGAATGTCGTGGATGTTGTGCCCGCAGTTGTCGGTGTGCCAGTAATCGATCCGCTTGCGCTGAGCCTCAGACCTTCTGGCAGAGGCGAGCCATTATGACGGCTCCAATTATAGGATGAGGTGCCTCCTGAGGCTGTCAGCTCTGGTGCGTTATAAGATTGGCCGACAGTGCCGTTTGGGAGCGAAGTAGTTGTGATCGTCACAGGCGTGACATTCGCAATAATTGTGAGTGAAAGTTTCTTCCTGCCTTGCTGATTGATCGGCATGGTTGAATCAGTCACGGTGAACTCATGCGAGAAATTGCCGTTACTTCCACTTAAAGGTATTCCGCTGATGATCCCTGACGATGGATTGAGAGTAAGACCGTTCGACAAAGCAGGATTCACTGACCAGGAATAAGGTTGTGTACCGCCAGTGGCTATTAATTGTGTGTTGGGATATGGCTGATTCACGGTTCCGGCCTGTAGTGAATTCGGGCTGGTTATAGACGGCGGAGTCGAAGCGTTGATGGCGATCGTAAAGTTCTGCTGATCGGATTGTGGAATCTGATCGGTGACTCGCAGTGAAAAACTGAACGAGCCGGCGCTGGTCGGTGTTCCGGAAATATTGCCGTTTGAGGCATTGAGGTCGAGCCCGGGTGGTAACGACCCGCTGGTGACACCCCAGACAAGAGACCCGACGCCTCCTGTGACCGATACGGTCTGATTGTATGCCACGTTGAATGATCCTGCGGGAAGTGAAGTGGTCGTGATATTTGGCGCCGACGGTAAGTTGATCGTAATCGATAATGATTTTGTCGTGGTGTCTTGTGGGTTTCCAGAGTCCCGGACCCGGAAGATCGGCGAAGATGTTCCGGTGGTTGTTGGTGTCCCGCTGATCACGCCAGATGAACTAAGATTCAGGCCTGCTGGCAATGATCCGCTGCTAATATCCCACGTCTTTGTCCCGGTCCCTCCTATAGAGGTCAATGTGACGGTATAGGACTGCGTCACCATGCCGGACGGTAGGGAGGAGTTGGTTGTAATGATCAGATCAGGTGGTGCGCCGCCGAAAATCAATTGCAATGGTCTGGTCGCTGTTTGCGGTGTGGGTGGAGTTTGATCCGTGACGGTGAAAATATAATTGGTACTGCTGGTGCCAATCGGAATGCCGCTGATCGCTCCGGTTGACGGATTCAGCGTCAATCCAGTTGGCAGAGCTGGCGATCCGCCCGCGAGTCCCCATGTGTAGGCGCCTGTGCCGCCTGTCGCTGTCAACGTCGCGCTATAGCTCTGGTTCGCAGTCCCTTGGGGGAGTGAGGTGGTCATAATCGACAGGGGGGTTGCCCTGATGGCCAACTGCAGAGCTTTTTCGACAGTCAGCGATGTCGCATCAGTCAGTGTAAAGGTGTGGGTGGCAGTCTTGGTCACAGTCGGCGTTCCGCTGATGACGCCATTATTACTGAGCGTGAGGCCGCTTGGCAGGGGCGACGAGCCGGCCTTGAGGCCCCACGTGTAGGGCGTGGTCCCACCAGTCGGGCTTAACGCTACAGCGTAGGGTTGGTTGATCGAGCCAGATGGCAGTGAGTTTGTCAGAATGGTCAATGGGGTCGGCGCAATATTGACCGTAATCGAAAGGACTTTTTGAACCGACTGTCCCTTCGAATCCTGCAATTTGAACTCTGTAAGTCTGGTCCCCGTGATGGTTGGTGTTCCTGAAATGTTCCCAGTCGACGGAGTCAACACGAGCCCGTCAGGCAACGCTGGCGATCCAGGGACCACACTCCAGGTATGGGGTGGTGTTCCCCCACTCAGTGCGAGCGTGATGTCATAGGGCACCCCGGTCGTTCCAGCCGGAAGCGGGGAAGAGGTCAGAATCTGCAAGGGCCCAGGTAGTATTGACCCAACAGGATTTTCTAGATTATTGACGTCGCTGCAGGCATTTAAAGCCAGGGCAGCAAGTATCGGGAAGAGAATGGTCCACACACGATTTCGCTGGGGAGGATGATGGCGCATCAGATAACCTTGATCAAGGACTCAAGACGTTCTTGTCATTGAGACACGCTAGTTCCACCCTCAAAACATGCTTGTCGCCATAGGTCATCATATGTGCCGATCATGTCTTATCTCGGAATGTCCGGTCTGATCAATATTGCTCATTAACCCGTAGTTATTCATCTAGCAGGTTGCGGGAAAACTCGGTGTATACACACCACGCCGATGGAACCTTCGGTAAGGCGCCAATGTCACAATAGTCTCAGGATGCTCATAAAGCTGGACTTCTCACCGCCCATCCCGGCTGGCTATGTCACCCCCCCCTCCCTGAGTCTGCCAAGACAGCCTCTCCATCCAGGGACGCAGCTTTTCTCAAAGTAAGACCGCAGCGAGCGAAGAGGTGAGGAGGTACGTCCCGCACTTCGTGGGGCCGTTCGCCCTTGTAATGGATGTTGGCGAACGGATAAGCCCCTCCAGTGCTTCCGATTTCCGAACAACTCTCGTTGAGACTCTGAATGAAGCGAGAACGCCGCATGGGAAAAGGCGCGTCTTGGCGCGCAGGGGTCGGGCGGGTGGAAAGCGACTTTTTAGTATCCTGTTAGATCGAGGTGAAGGTTGAGCGAATATCAGACTCTTTTCCGCTCGGCCTTGATCTAGCCTCAACCGTTCAGAACGCTGGAGGGAACAGAAACGGGGGGTCTTCATTGTTGCGGGCAGCTGCTCGACTCACGCGACAAGAAAATCGGAAGGTCTGCTCAAGTTTTCTGAGCGCACAGTTACAAAAAAGATTCCCGACCCCTTTGTTTCTTCCGTGATGCAAGTTCTCCAGCTGCATGATATGGGCTCATGTCATTACCGTTTTCGTTCATGTGCCTATGAATCCTGTGCGAGGTTGTGAGAAAAATATGGTGTATTGGTGCTATGTGAGGTCGAACGCGCGCTAGGCGGCGGCGCGCTTGCGCGTTGTTCGGCTCGAGCGTGCAGCGATACGCCTTTGCGTCTCGATGAGACGACCCGATACAAACTTGTGGAGTACGCTCGCCATAAGAGTCTGGTAAGGAACACCCTCTTCAGCGGCTTTGGCTTGCAACCCCTCAAGGTCTCTGGACGAGATTCTGATGTTGACCCGCTTGTCTTTGAGCAAGGTGGCTTCTGCAGCGGCCTGGAACCGCGCAATCGCGCCCTTCTGATCCCGAACCGGCTTCCATTCTCCGCGCTCGAACGAAGCAAGAATTTCTTCCTCCAACAACCGTTCGCTGTTCATGTCAGTTGCCTCCCGATAAGAAATCCCGAGTTGCCTTGCGACTTGGCATGATGCTCTTCAAGAAAATCTCCTGCTCGTTTTCCACATAAGGAACGAGATAGGCGTAATCGCGTATCCGCACAACCAGCATCTTTTGGTGTCCATACTTTGCTCGGTTCGGGTGGTCCATGACCCTGAGAAGTCCGCCCTGTGAGATCGCAGATAGAACTTCTTCGAAAGACACGCCGCGTTCCGATTGGAGCGAAAGACTCTTGTCGGCGTTCCATCGGATGGGCTTCACAGCCGCAATATTACACCTGTGTGCCTTATGTACTCAAGATGTGCAGCTATAATAGGTTGCTCCTCATAAGATGCGGAGGTCCAGCTTTCCGTCCGTATAGCACACCTTGGGATGTCTTTGAACAGAAACCAGAACGTTCTGAATTGTTGATGACAGTTACTCGTCTCACGCGTCAAGAAACTAGAAAGTCCTCTTAAGTTTCCTCAATCATCAGATCCCTTGAGTTGAGATGCACGTGAGTAACAGAAGCTCCTCAAGCATTTCAAGAAGCAATCCAGGCGGAGGCAAGTAGGTTGGTTTCCCATCGTCAACGAGGGCAGAATACCGAAGCGCGTGAGTTTGGTGCTGCTCAGAGAGCTGACGCACCAAACTGGTCGTTCCTGGCGTAACCGTAACACCTTTTGCCATGAGCGCGGTGAGGAGCTTATCGAGATTGTGCCGGTAGCTAAACTCCCTCAACTCCTGCTCTGAGAATCCCCTCTTTAATAGCGCCGATTTCAACAAGAGTTCCGTGGCGTGGGAAACGAGGAAGTAGAATGGGAGCGCCGTCAGCTTCGAGGGTTCCCCTCGGTCATTCACCTCGATCTTCTCGCTCAAGTGCTTGGCGCTCTGCCAGAAATTCACGCCAGTAAGGCGGTAGACACTTGCCATGTAGATGTTGTCATGCATTTATCGGCCTAACGCTAGTATCAGCCGCGCACCTGAGCGCGTCGGCTGGATGCGAAAGTTCGGCCTAGGTCATAGGTTAGCAATTGTTTGATCCTGTCGAGATTCGCTGACGACGGGCGGCTCCCGGTGAGGTGTGTGATTCCAATAAGGATGCAGGGCTCGCCACATGCCTCGCTTGTGACAGAAGTGTATATGCGACGGCCGCTTAGGCCTCTTTCAGTGCGGATCATGGACGAGTGGTCAACGCCTACAGTCCGTGGACAGAGCAAATCGAACACGCGGATAGATTCACACAGAATGGCCTTTGGCCTAAAGGTCTTTATCATCTCCAGAACCATACGCAGACACTCAGCTGAATGCTTCTGAGGTAGATAAGCAAATCTTTTACTACGGAAGAAGCTCATGTTTGTCTTCAAGGACCCTTCCAGTATATCCAGCAGCCCGATGGACTCGAATAGGGCGACAGTTTTTCCAGCCAACGGGTATGACCTGTCGTTCCTATACTTTATGTACTCCATCGATGAATCAGGTGAGGCCACGGACTCTTTCTCCCCAGAAAAACACTTTGAAGCCCCACCTGGATTAAGCCCGATGACCATTAACTCTGGCCCGAACCGGATTGGACCATAGAACACCTGGTAACCTGCGGGATAATGCTCTTTATCCCGTAGCCAGATGGCATGGACCGTGTCGATTACCGACTGTGCGAAGTCTTCGTCCGTCTTATGCATGTACCGAACTATTAAGTGAGCTGTGGAGGTTATGTCGTTCAGTGGCAGCCGATCTCAACAGACTACTTATTTCTTCATGCCGAATTTTCGAGCATTGTCATGCACTCTTGAACATGTGTCAATGCGGTTTCCCTACCTCTTTAGGGATGGGGGCTGATGGATCTTCCCCTGCGCGCGTCCAACGAGGGCCTTCTGAGGCCGCGCGTTGCGCGAGCACAGAAGATCATCAGTCTCCATCCCCTCCCCCCTCTTGAGCCGTTACAGACTGTTAGTCCATACTGCCCTCCCATGGAAACGCATTCCACATCTCCCTGTGAGACTCTCGCGGAGCGGTACCAAGCTCTGCTGGAGGTTGCGCAGGCGATCTCCGTCCACCGAGATTTGCACGCACTCTTTCGAGATCTTGCCCAGCGCCTTCCTCGCGTGGTGCATGTCAATTTCGTGGCTCTGACGTTACACGATCCTGCTCGAAATACCATGCGATTGCACACCGTTCAGGCGAACGTCCCTGCCGATCTCGTGGGGGGCCATGAGGGGCCAGTCGAAGAGAGTCCTGCCGGATTGGTGTGGCAGACGCAGCAGCCCATCCTCGTCCCCGATCTTGCCGAAGAACGCCGCTGGCCCAAGGTCATCGGGCATATGAAG